>NZ_WPDC01000001.1:0-109782 GCF_035615595.1 Vibrio sp. R-1
AGAGGTATCTCTCTGTAATAGGAATCGACTTGCATTACAGATACATTTGTTTGTGATGCAAATCGATTAATTATGAAAGTTTGATGCTTATTGCTGCCTTTGGTGTGATTGCTGTCACTTATTTGCGTGGAGCTATCGGGTAGAGTAACTCCGTACCCTAAATGATAAGTGCGCTGAATAGACGCAATTGAAGGAGCCCCCTATGACCAAAACCGTATTCCACCTTGGTGTGACTGAAGCAGATTTAAACGGTGCCACACTCGCTATTATTCCGGGCGACCCTGCTCGTGTGCAGAAAATCGCGGAGCTGATGGATAACCCTGTTTTCCTCGCAAGCCATCGTGAATATACCGTATACCGCGCAGAGCTGGATGGGCAGTCTGTGGTGGTGTGTTCAACCGGTATCGGTGGACCTTCAACATCGATTGCGGTTGAAGAGTTAGCACAATTAGGCGTGCGTACTTTCTTGCGCGTTGGCACGACTGGTGCGATCCAGCCTCATGTGAATGTCGGTGACATGATTGTCACAACCGGTTCTGTGCGTTTGGATGGTGCAAGTCTGCACTTTGCGCCGATGGAATTCCCAGCGGTACCGGATTTTGATGTGGCGACCGCAATGAAAGAGGCAGCACAAGAAAGCGGTGCAACAGTTCACATGGGTGTGACAGCGTCCTCCGATACCTTCTACCCAGGCCAAGAGCGTTACGACACTTTCACTGGTCGCGTAGTGCGTCGTTTCCAAGGCTCGATGAAAGAGTGGCAAGACATGGGCGTGCTCAACTTTGAAATGGAATCGGCAACTCTGCTGACCATGTGCGCGAGCTCTGGTTTGAAAGCGGGCTGTGTGGCGGGTGTGATCATCAACCGTACTCAAAAAGAGATCCCAGATCACGCGACGTTGAAAGAAACCGAAGCGCGTTCTATCAAAGTTGTGGTGGAAGCTGCACGTAAGATGCTGAAATAAGCGGCATATCTTCTTCACTGAATTAAAAAGCGCCACTTGATGTGGCGCTTTCTATTTCCTATATTTTTTACCTGCCTGTTTAAGCCACAACAAGCTGTGGTAACGGGTGATAGAGGCTTTCCACCAAATCATTGAGCATATGGTCGTATACCTGCGCAATGGTGGCCGAAAGTTCAGTGCTTAACTGATAGAGTTCATGGCTCTCGGGCATTAAGCCACTGCTGTCGGTGATTTCGTTCAATTGGCGCATCGCGGATGAGCAGACCGGTGAGCCCAGCGTTAAAGGACTGATCAGCGCTAACTGATTGAGCTTACGCTGCATCAGCTCACAATAGTGGCGAATACGTAAGTCATTGTTTTCATTTCGAGAGTCATCAATACACAAGCGCAATTGGGTGAGTGTTTCCATCGCATCAAAAATTTGTTGCCAGTTCATGTGGTACTCATCACTCAATTCTTCTCGTCCTGATTCCGCAAGCCAAGCGAGCACCACATCATCCATCAAATACATGCAGTGGCGTATTAACTTACCGTGTAAGCGTTGATTTTTCCCCACATTGGCTTGCTCCCATTCGTTTAACACCGTTTTCAACGAGTTTTGCAAAATTCGATAGGAGGGTTTGTTGTCAAAGTGGGCGATCTGGATCAGTTGCTCCGACTTTTCTAACAAACGCTTTTGCAGCTTGGAAAGCTCGTGCTCAGTTTGCGAATGCGTCTCTTGTTGGCTGAGTGTTTGATGAGTGAGGCTACGGTGCTGGCGGCACAGCGCCAACACTTCGCGCAAACAGATCAGCAGTTCAAATTTACGCTGTTGTGTTGAATGTTTCCGCTGAGAGAGCGTATAGATCAAGCCAAGAATTGCTAAAGACAGAACCAGAGAAATTGTCACAAACATAGCCACCTCCGTGTTGGTGTTGGACCATCCCATTCCTATGTGGAAGGGTACAGAGTGGTATTGCAGTTTGAATGCCAAAAATTTAATGATTAAAAATCAATGGTTTATTATTTTTGGTTGATTGGGTATGCACATTTATGGGGCATAGTGCGCAAAAAATGTGAGCTAGACCTTGTAATGGCCAAGAGAGTCATGCTGGATAAGAAGAGAAAATGTTTGGCTTGAGAAAGCGGGTGATGACAAAAAAGCCTTTGCAGATGCAAAGGCTTTTCAGGTGTTGGCTTGCTAATCAAGACGCAATAATTACATCACACGCATACCCGCTTGAGCGCCTTGATGGGGTTCAAGTAACCACAGGTCGCTACCGCCAGGGCCTGCGGCGAGGATCATGCCTTCAGACAGACCAAACTTCATCTTACGCGGTTTGAGGTTTGCTACGACGACAGTGTATTTACCAATCAGATCTTCTGGTTGGTAGGCAGATTTAATGCCAGAGAAGACTTGACGGGTTTCACCGCCGATGTCCAGTTCAAACTTGAGCAGCTTGTCCGATTTCTCGACCGCTTCACAAGAAAGAATCTTAGCAATCCGCAGATCCACTTTCGCAAAATCATCAAACTCAATTTCCGCGGCTAGAGGATCTTTGCTCAGCTCGGTTTCTGCGCTCTTTGGTTTTGCGGCATCTGCTGCGGCTTTTTCGGCTGCCGCCTCGGCTTTCGACGCCTCAATCATAGCTTCAACCTGTTTCGGATCGATACGGTTGAACAGTGCTTTGAATGGCGTTACCGCATGATCCGTTAGCGGAGTTGCCACGCCTTCCCAAGTCAATTCTTGGTTAAGGAAAGCTTCAGTACGCTCTGCCAACGCAGGCATCACTGGCTTGAGGTAAGTCATCAGTACGCGGAATAGGTTAATGCCTACCGTACAGATGTCTTGCAGTGCTTGGTCTTGGCCTTCTTGTTTCGCGACAACCCAAGGGGCTTTTTCATCCACATACTGGTTGGCTTTGTCTGCCAATGCAGTGATTTCGCGGATGGCACGACCAAACTCACGTGCTTCAAACAGCTCAGCAATACGATCGGCTGCGCCAGCAAATTCAGCGTACAGCTCAGGCTCCGCAAAGTCTGCTGAAAGCTTGCCATCAAAACGTTTAGTGATGAAACCTGCGTTACGTGACGCAAGGTTTACGATCTTGTTCACCACATCCGCATTCACACGTTGGGTGAAGTCTTCGAGGTTCAAATCGAGGTCATCAATGCGGTTATTCAGTTTTGCCGCGTAGTAGTAACGCAGACACTCTGGATCCAAGTGATTCAGGTAAGTGCTTGCTTTCACAAACGTACCTTTCGACTTAGACATTTTCGCGCCATTGACGGTCACATAACCGTGCACAAACACGTTGGTCGGTTTACGGAAACCAGAACCATCCAGCATGGCAGGCCAGAACAAGCTGTGGAAATAAACGATGTCTTTACCGATGAAGTGGTAAAGCTCGGTTTTGCTGTCTTTATTCCAGTATTCGTTAAAGTCCAAATCGCCACGCTTGTCGCACAGGTTTTTGAATGAACCCATGTAACCAATCGGGGCATCAAGCCATACGTAGAAGAATTTGTCTTTCTCGCCCGGGATTTCAAAACCAAAGTAAGGTGCATCGCGGGAAATATCCCACTGCTGCAAGCCGCCTTCAAACCACTCTTGCATTTTGTTGGCGGTTTCTGATTGCAGAGAGCCTGAACGTGTCCACTCTTTGAGCATGCTCTCAAACTGAGGCAGGTCGAAGAAGAAGTGCTCAGAATCTTTCATCACTGGCGTCGCGCCAGAGACGGCGGATTTTGGATTGATCAGCTCAGTCGGGCTGTAAGTCTCACCACACGCGTCACAGTTGTCGCCGTACTGGTCTTCCGATTTACATTTCGGGCAAGTGCCTTTTACGAAACGATCCGGCAAGAACATCTCTTTTTCAGGATCGAACAGCTGAGAAATGGTGCGGCTTGAAATAAAGCCGTTCTTTTTCAGTTGCAGATAGATGTGCGAAGCCAGCTCGCGGTTTTCATCGCTGTGCGTGCTGTGGTAGTTATCAAAGCTAATATCGAAGCCAGCAAAGTCGCGTTGGTGCTCTTCGCTCACCATCTCGATCATCGCTTCTGGTGTCATACCCATTTGCTGTGCTTTCAGCATGATAGGTGTGCCGTGCGCATCATCCGCACAGATGAAGTTTACTGTATTGCCACGCAGACGCTGATAACGAACCCAAATGTCAGCTTGGATATGCTCAAGCATATGACCAAGGTGGATTGAACCGTTCGCGTAAGGCAGGGCACAAGTTACCAGAAGTTTTCTTGGATCGTTTGCCATACTTAATATTCGCTTTTCTTGATAGGGACCAAATTGAAGCGATAATACTACCCTAAGCACGCAGTCACGCCAAGGCGCGCAACAGTTGATTCCCCTATCTTTTTCGGGGTTCAGTTGCTCTTTGAGCGGTGGTAGCATGGGCAAAAAAGGGGAAGTTATGCAATCTATTCAATCCAAACAGGATCTCTGCCGCTGGCTGAGCCAATTTTCGCATCCCGATTTAATCAGTGATTGGGCGATGTCGCCTTCTATCGTCACCATCACGCCCAACCAGCAAGTCAATGTGCAATTGCCTTTTGCTGCCCATTCACTGCTGACTGAATTAAGTGATTGGATTGCCAAACAGCAAGCCAGTGGAGCCGTTGCGCCAGTGACGTTTGACATTCAAGTAAAACCTCAAGCGCTGGAAACTCGCGTAAGTGCGGCAGTCAAAGGGGTGAAAAACATTATTGCGGTGACGTCAGGCAAAGGTGGCGTGGGTAAATCCACGACGGCGGTGAATCTTGCACTCGCGATTGCGAAGTCAGGAGGCAAAGTCGGTCTATTGGATGCCGATATTTACGGCCCATCAGTACCGCTGATGCTCGGTAAAACCCAAGCTAAACCAGTAGTGCGTGACAATAAATGGATGCAGCCAATTGAGGCGCACGGCATTGCCACGCATTCGATTGGTTATTTGGTGGATGAGGCGGATGCGGCGATTTGGCGTGGACCAATGGCTTCTAAGGCGCTGGCACAGTTACTCAATGAAACCGAGTGGCCCGATCTGGATTATCTGGTGATCGATATGCCGCCGGGCACGGGGGATATCCAACTCACCCTCGCGCAGCAAATTCCGGTGACCGGCGCAGTAATTGTGACCACACCGCAAGATTTAGCCTTAGCCGATGCTCGCAAAGGCGCGGCGATGTTTGCCAAAGTGGACGTGCCTGTGATTGGGTTGGTGGAAAACATGAGTTACCACATCTGTAGTCATTGTGGCGAAAAAGAGCATATTTTCGGCGTGGGCGGAGCGCAAACTCTTGCCGCTGAATTTGGCTTATCCCTGCTGGCACAAATTCCGCTGCATATTGACATGCGAGAGGATATTGATGCGGGAGTTCCGACTGTGGTGGCGCGTCCCAATAGCGAGCATACCGAACGCTATTTAGCGTTGGCGCAGCGTGTGTGTGCTTCGCTGTTCTGGCAAGGCAAAGCCAAACCAGAGAGCATTCAAATCCAGTGGGTTAATTAAAGTAGCATCCTGCTCTAACAGCCAGAGTGAATGTAATCGTTTGCTCTGGTTTAATCTTATCCATCCGACATTTATGTGGCTGTTTTTGCCTAATGCAAACTGGTATCTCGGTCACATTCTCCCTATAATCAGGCGGTTTACCTTCATTCCTCACAACCATGTTCGGGTGCATAACCATGTCTGAGAATAATCAATGTGTCATCGTCGGTATTGCTGGCGCTTCTGCTTCTGGTAAGAGTCTCATTGCGAGCACGATTTATAATGAGCTACGCGCCAAAGTGGGTGACCATCAAATCGGTGTGATTACGGAAGATTGCTACTACAAAGATCAGAGCCATCTGAGCATGGAAGAACGTGTTAAAACCAACTACGACCACCCAAGTGCGCTAGACCACGATCTCCTTTGCCAACATTTGCAAATGCTGGCGCGTGGCGAAGCGGTTGAAGTGCCAGAATACAGCTACACTGAGCACACACGTACCGAGCAAACCACCACCATGACGCCGAAGAAAGTGATCATTCTGGAAGGCATCCTGCTTCTGACTGATCCACGTCTTCGTGATTTGATGCACGCGACTGTATTTATGGATACGCCGCTGGATATCTGTTTGCTGCGCCGTGTGAAGCGTGATGTACAAGAGCGTGGTCGCACCATGGAATCCGTACTGAAGCAGTACCAAGAGACGGTGCGCCCGATGTTTATGCAATTTATTGAGCCGTCAAAACAGTACGCAGACATCATTGTGCCTCGTGGCGGTAAAAACCGTATCGCGATTGATGTACTCAAAGCGCATATCGCAAAATTGCTCAAATCGTAATTTTGACCAGAGCTTTGCATCGCTTAGCTTTATTTTTCAAAGTAGAAGTGGCACTTTAAGTGCCACTTTCTTTTTCTCGTCAAGCAAGGAAAAGCAGATGAAAAAACTGTTTATTTCTCTTCTCGGTTTAGTTGTGCTGATTGTTGGCGCACTGCTGGCCTTAGTGTTGTTGGTTAACCCCAACCAATTTAAACCTTTAATCGTAGAGCAAGCCAAAAAACAAACTGGCTTAGATTTGGTGATTGAAGGCGATATTGGCTGGCAATTTTTCCCATCTATCGGTTTTGAGTTAGGCAAAACCGAGCTGAAAAACCCGCAAGGTTTTGCTAGCCCAAATCTGTTTAAAGTTGAGAGTGTGGGTATTGATGTCTCAGTAATGCCACTGTTCGATAAACAGCTCAAAATCGGCAACATCCGTTTGGATGGCGCAGAATTCCATCTGGAAACGCTTAAAGATGGTCGCTCTAATTTGGATGCCTTGACGCAAGCGCAATCCAAGCCTGCGTCCACACCAGCCACAACAGAACCTGCACCCGCTTCTCAGCCAAGCTCAAGCGAGCCAACCGCGGCGTGGAGTATTGAATTGGGGGGCGTTTCTGTCTCCAATGCGGTGTTGGAAATAACGGATAAAAAAGCGGGTTCGCATACCAAGTTGTATGACGTTCAACTGAGCGTTGCTGAGTTTGTGCCAGACAGCTGGACGAAAGCAACCTTTGCCGCGAAAGGCGATAAAGATCAGCAGAAGTTTGCCGCGCAAGGTGAAGCGGAAGTGCGCCTATCGGCGGATTTCAAGCAGTATGCGCTGCGCAACATTAATCTCGATGCGAGCTTTAGTGATCCGAGTAACCAAATCGATTCAGCCAAACTGAAACTCGATACTTTTGAGTTTGATAAAGCCAATGCTTTGACCTTCTCTGTGGTGGGTAAAGTGGCAGAGATGAAGTTTAATGCGCAAGGTTCTGCGTCACTGGTGGTCAATCAAGCGATCAGCAAAGTTGGTTTGGATGCGCTGAAACTGCAAGCCGAATTGGAAGGGGCTGCGTTACCGCAATCACCGATGAAGTTAAGTTTAGACTCGCAAATTGCTTTCGATTTGACACAAAACCATCTTAGTGTGCTGCTCAACAAACTGACGGCCAATGCGCTGAGTTTCGATGGCAAAGCGGATGTCACCCTCGCAGATATTCCGAAAGTGCGTTTCAACTTGCACAGCCCTGAGATTGACTTGGATGCCTTCTTAGGCACGAAAGCTCAAGAGTCGCAACCTGCGCCAGCCAAGGAAGCGGCTGCATCCTCATCGTCAGCACCCGCGACAAATGCCCCAGCAGAAGTGGAACCGGACTTGTCGGCACTCAAAGCCTTGGATGTGGCAGGTGAGATCAGCATAGATAAATTCAAAGCCAGCAACGCCCATCTGCAAAATGTAAAAGCGAATTTTGCGGTCAATCGTGGCGTGGTGGATTTGAAATCCTTCACCGCGAATCTGTATCAAGGATCCGTGCAAGCTAGCGCGCAAGTGGATGCGCGTAAAACGCCCGCGACTTACAGTGTGAAGAAGCAGATCAAAGGGGTACAGGTTAAGCCTTTACTAAAAGATGTGCTGAACAACGAAATGCTAGAAGGCACAGGCAATATTGATGTGAATGTGCAAGGCCAGAGCCTGACACCAAGCGGCATCCAGAAAAATCTGGTTGGTACTGTGGCGATTAACTTTGCCGATGGTGCGGTGAAGGGCATTAACGTGGCGCACTTGATTCGTACCCACTACGCCAAGATCAAAGGCCAAAATGTTGAAGAAGCGGATGCGGTAAAGAAAACCGACTTTAGTGCGATGACGACGACGCTGAAACTCAATAAAGGTGAAGTAACGACCAACGATCTTAATATGCAATCGCCATTGCTGCGCATTCATGGTGAAGGTAAAGCCAATTACCTACAGCAGAATGTCGATTTTCTGGTGCGTACTTCGATTGTAGGAACCTTGGAAGGTCAGGGCGGTAAGAGTTTAGATGAGCTGCGCGATGTGACTATCCCGATCAATATTTCAGGTGCGTGGAGCGATCCGAAGTTCCGTTTGGTATTTGATGATGTACTCAAACAAAAAGCCAAGAAAGAAGTGGATCGCGGCGTGGAAAAACTGACCGATAAAATCAAAGATGAAGACACCAAAAAAGCGGTGGATGGGTTGTTGAAAGGTCTATTTAACTGATGGTGATCCCCATCCTACTTGAAGCTGCAGCGGTGTTGTCTACGTTCACTCACCCCAATCACAGAGTTTATCTATGCTCATGGGGATGAACTCACTTGCCGTCTACCTGCAACTCTAAGTAGTTTGGGTATATACACCATTGATGGAACTAAAAAGGGCTGAATATCAGCCCTTTCTTATTGATTTTTTTAATTTTTTTACCAATCGACCCCTTTAAGGGCTTTCACGCCGGCTTCGAAAGCGTGCTTGATGTTTTTCACTTCAGAAACCGTATCGGCCATCTCAATCAAAGTGCGGTGTGCGCCGCGCCCAGTGATGATCACCGATTGCATTTTCGGACGTTGATTGAGTGCTTCGACCACTTCCTCCAACTCGATGTAACCGTAGCTCACCATGTAAGTGAGCTCATCAAACAGCACCACATCCAGCGATTCATCCTGCAACATACGTTTGCAGTGTTGCCATACTTCTTGTGCCGCTGCGGTATCACTCTCGCGGTTCTGGGTTTCCCAAGTAAAGCCAGTCGACATGACCTGAAATTCAACGCCGAGCTTTTCTAAAAGATTACGCTCGCCATTCTCCCAAGTGCCTTTAATAAACTGGGCCACCGCACACTGTTTATCGTGACCTACCGCGCGCGCAATGGTGCCAAAACCTGAGGTCGATTTTCCTTTACCATTGCCAGTAATAATCAGCAGTAACCCTTTTTCTTCTTGAGCGGCGGCAATTTTGGCATCCACTTGCTCTTTGACTTTTTGTTGACGAGCTTTGTGACGCTCTTGTTTGATTTCATCGCCGGACATGGCAAATCCTTTTTCAATCTGAAACTTGTCGCTATGATAGCCCAACTCGTCAGTGGCAAACACCAAACAAAAATAGGGATATAAGATGCAGAAGGTACTCGTGGTGTGCATGGGCAATATTTGCCGTTCTCCGACCGCGGAAGCGGTATTGCGTGCTAAGGCGGCACAACTCAAGGTTGATGTAGAAATCGATTCAGCAGGCACGATTGGGTATCACCAAGGGAATCCACCGGATGCACGCTCAAAAGCGGCAGGTGAGAAGCGGGGATACTCATTTTCTGGCATCAAAGCGCGAAAGATCCGCGATGAAGATTTTGTGAAATTTGATTGGATTTTAGCCGCAGACCAAGAGAATTTAACTGAGCTGAAAGCTCGCTGCCCTAAATCCCATCAACATAAGCTGTCATTGATGCTCAGCCACAGTGACTCGGAATACCAAGAAATTCCGGACCCTTACTATGGTGGTGAACGCGGTTTTGAGCTGGTGCTCGATTTGGTTGAAGACGCGGCAGAGCAGTTTTTACTGAAACTAAAACAGCAAGGCCAGCATTAAGCTGGCCTCGATAAAGTAGAATGACCTTAGAAGCGGTAGTTCGCTTGAACACCGATCAGCCATACATTGCCTGATACATTGCCCGTAAATGCACCACCGATTGCGGCTGCAGTTTGGTCTGAAGCGTCACGAGGTTCGTTGATGGTGGCATCTTTCGCAAAGATATAGGTAAAACCGGCATCGAGAGTCAGTTGTGGCGTTGCAACATAACTACCGCCGACACTTACCCAAGTACGGTCTGTTTCCGGGATGGTTGCTGTGCGGTTTTTATCGTCTACCGCTGATGTGTCGTATGCGACGCCCGCACGCAGAGCGAGTTTAGCATCGTATTGATACGTTGTGCCCAAAGCAAAGCGGTAGTTGTCTTCCCAGTTTTCTGATTTGATGAGGTCAGATTTTTCTGGGAACACAGCCGTCAACTCTTTGAATGAACTCCAATCTGTCCAGTTAATGCTAGCGTGAATCGCCCACTGGTCATTGAGTTGGTGGAAGCTTGCCAGTTCAGCCGTCGCTGGTAGAGTCACAGACATCATGCCAGGTTTATAACTACCGTAACTGACTCCTTCTGCATGTCCTTCAAAATCCATCACCACTTCCGATTTATAGGCGAAACCTACGCGGTGATTTTGATTGATTTGCCATGCACTGCCTACTTGCCAACCCCAAGAGTTATCTTCGCCTTCCATATATTTCAAAGTCGTGCCTTGAGGAAGTTTTAGAGCGTTTTTAGCTGGCGCAGTTGCACCGAAATGACCTTCACCCATCACATAACGCACACCACCACCAATACTCAATTGAGGCAAGATTTGGTAAGCAATATTGAGGTTCGCTTCTTTGCTGATCACGCTCGCTTGGTTGCCAAAGTGAGAGGCTGCAAACTCAGTACCTAGATCGGTTTCCATACCGTAGTTAGTACCAAGAGCAAAACCCAGTGCCATTTGTTCGTTTAACTGGTGTGACAGATAGAAATTCGGAATCACTGCATCGTGGGCAAAATCGTTTGAAGATGCGTGAGTTTTACCTAGTTGTGCGTGGTTTACTGTACCCTCAACATCCACGTTTGGATTCACGTAAATTGCGCCGGCAGAAACTTGAGTGCCTTCTAAATAAGTCAGCATTGCAGGGTTGCGCCATTGTGCGCTGGCATTGTCTGCCATCGCGGCTTCACCGGCGTAAGCACGGCCAAGACCTGTTGCTGAATACTCAGCAAGTTGGAAGCCCGCCGCTTGAGTAAAAGTAGAAACACTGGCTAAACCGAAAGCCACAGCACAGGATAGGAGAGTCTTATTGGTTTTCATTGGGATTGTTCGCTGAAATTTGCTGGTTTTTGTTGCGGCAAGTCTACGGCTAGAGCAATTGCTTTAAAACTTCAAATCAATGAAAGTGCAGGATTTGAAGTTTTAGCCTGTAAAATGGATGTTTTATAGATGATATTTCTATTTATTAAACAAAGGTTATTAAAGGTTCAGCGTACAGATGTAGTGATATTGAGGTATTTAATCGCACGCTTGTACGCTGACATTAAGCAAAACTAGGCAGTCAGCAAAAGAAAGGGGCTGATAAATCAGCCCCTTAGTAATGATGTGTTGCGACGTGTTAATTAAAACGTACGGCTGTATTGTAAGCCCAACAGGATTGCGTCTGCGTGGGTTGTTGCAGTTAACAAAGTTCCTGCAGAATCTTCTTTGACTCCTACATCCTTGCCCATTAGATAAGTAAAGCCAAAGTCAACATTAGATTTGTCATCGATGTTATAGGTGAAGCCAGCTGAGAGCCATTGACGATCTGAATCAGGAACAGAGATTGAAGTTAGTGAGTCTTGCGCACTAGTGTCGTACATATAACCTGCACGTAGAGTCCAATCACTATTCAGATAATAGGTACCACCAATTGAGTAGTGCCAGCCATCTTGCCATTCGTATTTTTTACCAAAGACGCCACCCGTTGATTTAGCTTGAAGCGCTGCAATAGTTGAGCGAGAAGAGCTTAGATTTTCAAAATCTATCTTATCGAAAGCACTCCAGCCAATCCACTGTACGCTATAGTGCACGGCAAACTGAGTATTTTCGATTTTGTGGAAACCAGAGAACTCAGCAATATCCGGTAGTGGTAGCGTGATCTCCTGACCGTAATCGTCTTTAGCTTTAAATTCTGGGCTATAACGGTAAGACAAACCAAAACGGTTATTCTCATCCATTTCGTAAACCGTGCCCAAATTAAAACCTACCGCCCAACCATCCGCTTTATCAACGTTAAGAAGTGCTGTGCCAGCTGGAATTGTAGTACCTAGTTTCTGAGATAAACCAGCAGCTAATTGTGCACTGGCAAAACGTTTCATAGTGCCTTGACCATAGATAAGATCTAAGCCAGCACCGAAGCTGAGTTGTTCATTTACTCGATACGAGCCTGAAAGGCCTAAGTTAAAGCTTTTAACATCCGTAAGACCGCCATATTCAGATGCAGGGTAGTTATCTGCAAACTCTGTTTTTGTGCCAAAGTTTGAATAAGCGTTAACACCCCAAGCAAACTGTTCATTGACTGGAACTATCAGATGAATATTTGGAGCAACGGACGTGCCACCGACATCATCTGTATCTGAAATATTTACACCATTATATTTGGCATCTTTAACGTCAATCATGGTGGTAATAGTTTCAAAACCAAGAGAGAGCGCCATCTCATCAAACAGTGCCATCGCCGCTGGGTTGCGAGACATTACGGCTGCGTTATCGGCGATAACGGCATCACCCGCAAAAGCGCGACCTAGGCCGGTAGCAGATTGTGCGTTGAGCTGGAAACCTGCTGCAAACGCTTGTTGTGTGGCTAGCGTTACCGTCACGGCAAGCAGAGATTTTTTAAACAGACGCATGTTGTTCATTAGACTTTTCCTTTTTGGTTTCGCCTCTTATGGGCGTTGTTGTATGAGCTTTTGCTTTATTTGAGCAATTGCTCAGTGGTGGCTGATCCTAGACGCTAGTATAGGAGATAGAAATCCGACCATTGTCTAATTGAGCGAGAAAATTACTGAAATGATGTCTATTTGGCAGGAATTTAGGCGAAAACTCTAAAACTTAGAGTTTTCGCTCTATTTTAACTATTCACAACAATGCGTCAGTGTCATGTTGAGTATGCAAAAATCAGATGGATGATTGGATCATGGGCATGAGCTTATTGGCAATGTTGGTCAGGTTTTCATCCTTCTCGCCGACCAAGATCAAACTGGCATTTCCGACGGGTTCAATGATGCCTGCCATCCCATCTTGCTTGAATAAGCTGCTTTGTGCGCTGTGGATGGGCGTAAAAAACAGAGTTACTTTGCCTTTTTCACCTTGAAATACCATATGTACGGCATTGTCTTTACCAAAACCACAATGGTTGAGGTAATAGACGTGATAAGGAAAATCGCCTTCCATTTTGTAGGCAAAAGGCCGCATCTTGGCATTGATTTGCTGCATGTCCGCTTGCTCATCCAATCGGTTAACGAACCCTTCTTCATGGATGACATGCTGCACCGCCATGTCAGACAGGCTGGCTTGCGCGGGGGAGATCAAAAGGTTGCCCCACTGGATTTGTCCAACAAGCAGCCCAGCAGTAAAGGCAACCGATGCCGCGATCGCCATGGCTTTTCGAACAAACTGCGGGCGGATGACTTTCTCATCTTCCACTAAAGTCGTTTGTTTGAATAAAATTTTATCGGCCAAATCATCCGGCACATCGACTTTGAACGCCTGAGCGATCTGTTTATCGAGCTGAAGTACATCATCGACAAATTTAGCGTTAGCCTCACTTGAGGTCATCATATCCAGTGTGTCGTTATCGCGCTGTTTAGGATCAGACATGACTTTGCGGCGAAATTCCAGTTCATCCATTTTGCTGCTCCGGGTAGTGTTCTGAACCATCCATCATCTCTTTAAGTTGGTTACGTGCTCTAAACAAACGGGTCATCACCGTATTTTTATTCAGTGAAAGGATGTCTGCGATCTCCTCACCACTGAATCCGCCCACCACTTGTAGAAAGAGGGGCTCGCGATATTCGACATCCAACTTCAAAATTTGCCTTTGCAGCCACTCATTTTGATGGTGCTCATCATCGCTATATTTGGCTTCGTAGTCGTGATCATCGATATCGACTAAGTCAAACTGTTTACGCTCAAAGCGGCGAGCATTTTCTCGGCGCAAAATCGTAATTAGCCAAGCTTTGGCTGCTTTTTCATCCAGCAGGCTATCGAGCGATTTCCACGCTCTCAAGCAGGTTTCTTGCACCAAGTCTTCGGCAATCGAGCGATCTTTACACAACCAATAGGCGTATCGGTAAAGGTCGCGATGATAAGCTCGCACCAGTGCTTCGTATTTTCTTTGTCTGTCCATGTCATTATTGACCGGACGTTGGGAAACTTTCTTTCCAAACAGATTCAATATCGACACCAAGGACTCCCTGTATGCGTCGTGTTATTCCAATTCATTTTGCCAAACTCCTGTTGCGCTATGCGGTTTGACTCGAAGATGGTGATAGGACAGAAATTATGCGAAGGAGTTCACGACTTATGAAGTTTCAGCGCGTTATGGCTCTCTATCTCAACAAGTCGTTTAATCGCATTAAACTTGATCTAATTCAAAATCTCATACTCTGAAGCCGTTATAGTAGCTCCTGTCATCTCGTTAGTCATTACGACTGACATTGTTGAGCAAAGATGACACTTCCTTTTGAAGGCTGACTTTACTTTCTCCTAATCAGGAAACTGATTTTTCAATTGGCGTAAGTTAATTGCTTTACCCATTCCGACCACACAGTTCTGTGTGGTTTTTTTTTTTGCAAAAAATCCTACCCACACCGGTTTGTCAGTGTTTTTCATCTCGAAAGGATTGTTTAAATCACGATTATTTAAACGGCTGTTTGATTTGTTTAACATTCTCGTTACAATGCGCCAGGTCAGACCTCTTATTCGAAGGAGAAATCATGGGCAAACAGGAAGTCAGGACTCGTTCTGGAGAACGAGTGGCGATTGTGGCCGGGCTACGTACGCCGTTTGCGCGTCAAAGCACCGAGTTTGGTCAAGTACCCGCAGTCGATCTCGGCAAAATGGTAGTACAAGAGATGATGGCTCGCACCGCTATCGATCCTAAATTAATTGAGCAAGTGGTGTTTGGCCAAGTGGTACAGATGCCAGAAGCGCCGAATATTGCTCGAGAAATTGTACTAGGTACCGGAATGTCGATTAACACGGATGCCTACAGCGTTACTCGCGCTTGCGCCACCAGTTTTCAAGCCGCCGTCAATGTGGCCGAAAGTATCATGGCTGGCAGCATAGATATTGGTATTGCAGGTGGTGCGGATTCTTCTTCTGTTCTGCCGATTGGTGTTTCTAAAAAACTGGCGGCTTCTTTATTAGCCTTGAGTAAAACCAAGACGGTCGGGCAGAAACTTAAACTGCTCAGTAACCTCTCTTTTAAAGACTTGATGCCCGTTCCTCCTGCGGTCGCGGAATATTCAACGGGTCTTTCGATGGGGCAAACTGCTGAGCAGATGGCCAAAAGCTATGCGATCTCGCGCGCTGAGCAAGATGCGTTAGCACATCGTTCACATACTTTAGCGGCTCAAGCATGGACAGAGGGCAAAATTCGCGATGAAGTGATGACGGCTTTTCCTGAGCCATACAAAAAATGGCTGGATATGGATAACAACATTCGCATGGACTCCAAGCTAGAGAGCTATGCGAAGTTGCGTCCTGCCTTTGACCGTCAATACGGTTCGGTGACCGCAGCAAACTCAACTCCACTGACGGATGGCGCCGCCGCGATTATGTTGATGCGTGAAGGTAAAGCGAAAGAGCTTGGTCTTGAGATCATGGGGTATATCCGCTCTTATGCGTTTGCCGCGATTGGCGTAGAAAAAGATATGCTGATGGGGCCTTCTTACGCCACTCCGATAGCCTTGGATCGCGCAGGCATCACCTTAAATGATCTCACCTTGATTGATATGCACGAAGCCTTTGCCGCGCAAACCTTAGCGAACTTGAAGATGTTCGCCAGTGACAAGTTTGCTCAAGAGCAGCTAGGTCGCGCACAAGCGATTGGTGAAGTGGACATGAGTAAATTTAACGTGCTGGGTGGCTCACTGGCTTATGGTCACCCATTCGCGGCGACAGGTGCGCGTATGATCACTCAAACTTTGCGTGAATTAAAACGCCGTGGCGGTGGTTTAGCCTTAAATACGGCTTGTGCTGCGGGTGGCTTAGGCGCTGCTATGATTCTGGAGGTGGAATAATGGATAACAACAATGCATTTCAGCTCTCGTTTGATGAGCAGCATTACGCTTGGCTGGCGATTGATGTCCCGGGCGAAAAAATGAATACCCTGCAAGCGGCATTTGCAGAAGAGATGCAAGCCGTTTTTGCAACGCTCAATGAAAAGCGAGGACAGATCAAAGGGCTGATTATCCACTCTCTTAAGCCGGATAACTTCATTGCGGGCGCGGATGTCCGCATGCTGGAAGCTTGCCAATCGGTACATGAAGCACAAGCGTTAGCCTCGCAGGGGCAACAGATGTTCCAGCAACTGGCGGATTTGCCTTTCCCTGTGGTCGCGGCGATTCACGGCCCTTGCTTAGGCGGTGGTTTAGAATTGGCGCTGGCGTGTGATTACCGTGTCTGTACTGAAGATGAGGTAACACGTCTAGGCTTACCAGAAGTGATGTTGGGTTTGCTGCCTGGCTCTGGCGGTACGCAGCGTTTACCACGTTTGATTGGTTTACTGCCTGCGCTGGACCTCATCTTAACGGGCAAACAATTGCGTGCCAAAAAGGCCAAGAAATTGGGTGTGGTTGATGCATGTGTTCCGCACTCAGTACTGTTGGATGTGGCCAAACGTCTTCTAGAAGAAAAAGGGCACAAAAAGCGCGCTCAAGTTACGCTACCGATCAAAGAAAAACTGCTCGCCAATACCGGCTTGGGGCGTAAGTTGATTTTTGACCAAGCGGCCAAGAAAACGCAGCAGAAAACCCGTGGCAACTACCCCGCAGCGCAAGCCATTTTAGAGGTCATTCAGTATGGCCTAGAAAAAGGGATGCATGCTGGCTTGGAATATGAAGCCAAGCGTTTCGCTGAATTGGTGATGACCCGAGAATCGAAAGCACTGCGCTCCATTTTCTTTGCGACCACAGAGATGAAAAAAGATCTCGGTGCGGATGCCAAACCCGCACCTGTGGCGGCTGTGGGCGTGCTCGGTGGTGGTTTGATGGGGGCTGGCATCAGTCACGTTACTGTGGCGAAAGCCAAAATATCGGTGCGCATCAAAGATGTGGCGAATGATGGTGTGCTCAATGCCCTCAATTACAACTACAAGCTGTTTGATAAGCAGAGACAGCGCAAGATTTTGACTAAAGCACAGCTGCAAGCGCAGATGTCGCAGCTCTCGGGTGGGACTGGCTTTGTGGGTTTTGATCGCTGTGATGTAGTGATTGAGGCTGTGTTTGAAGACCTGAAACTTAAGCAACAAATGGTGGCGGATATTGAAGCGAATGCCAAACCGACAACGATTTTTGCGACCAACACATCCTCGCTGCCGATCCATCAGATCGCGAGTCAAGCGCAGCGTCCGCAAAATATTGTGGGTTTACATTATTTCAGCCCAGTTGAAAAAATGCCGTTGGTGGAAGTGATTCCTCACGCGACCACCTCGGATGAAACCATTGCGACCGTGGTGACATTGGCACGTAAGCAGGGCAAAACACCGATTGTTGTTAAAGACTGTGCCGGTTTTTATGTCAACCGCATTTTAGCGCCTTATATGAATGAAGCCGCGCAAGTGCTGATGGCGGGTGAACCTATCGAAAAACTCGATGCTGCGTTACTGGATTTTGGTTTCCCAGTGGGGCCTATCACCTTGCTTGATGAAGTAGGGGTCGATATCGGAGCCAAGATCATGCCGATTTTGGTTAAAGAGCTTGGGCCGCGTTTCCAAGGACCGGACGTGTTTGATGTGCTCTTGAAAGATAACCGTAAAGGCCGGAAAAGCGGTAAAGGTTTCTACACCTACAAAGGCAGCAAAAAGAAAGAAGTCGATAAATCCGTTTATAAACTGCTGAAGTTAACCCCGGAATCTAAGCTAAACGACAAAGAAATCGCGATACGTTGCTTGTTGCCTATGCTCAATGAGGCGGTTCGTTGTCTCGATGAAGGCATTATTCGCAGTGCACGTGATGGCGATATGGGCGCGATTTTTGGCATCGGTTTCCCGCCATTCTTAGGTGGGCCTTTCCGTTACATGGACATGCTTGGTTTGACCAAAGTGGTGGAAATGATGAACCAACACACCGAGAAATATGGAGAGCGGTTTGCTCCATGTGACGGTTTGTTGACCAGAGCGGGATTGGGCGAGAAGTTCTACCCCTAGTATCCGGTGAGACTATCCCCTTATCACGCATAGAAAGAGGCCGAGTGCCTCTTTCTTATTGCGAGTGATTCTCAAAAATCTGTGCTAGGATGAAACATAAAATCAAGAAGTAACAAGGAATTCAAAATGGAAGCGCTCGATTTATTGCTCAACCGTCGTTCAATTGCCAAATTGGATGCGCCAGCACCACAAAATGAGGCATTGGATAATATTCTGCGCGCGGGTTTACGCGCTCCAGATCATGGTGCTTTGACTCCATGGCGTTTTGTGGTTGCACAAGGTGAAGGGTTAGCCAAACTTGCCGCCATTTTAGAGCAAGCGGAGATTGCCAACGGCAGTGATGAAGCGGTGATCAGTAAAGCGAAAAATGCGCCTTTTCGCGCACCCATGGTGATCACCGTGATCGCTAAAGTCACTCACAGTGAAAAGATCCCTGCGTTTGAGCAGCATCTATCCGCCGGTTGTGCAGTACAAGTCATGCAAATGGCGGCCGTAGCACAAGGGTTTCAGGGAATTTGGCGCTCTGGAAGCTGGATGTTCCATCCGGTTGTCCGTCGTGCTTTCAATGTACAAGGCGAAGATCAAATTGTCGGTTTTCTCTATCTTGGGACTCCAGGGACTACGGCAGCTAAAGTGCCCCAACGTGAGCTTAGCAAGTACGTGGAGTATCTCTAAATACGCAGTTCTGTCAGTAAGGAAAAAGGGCGCGAAGCCCTTTTTCTATTGAAATTCTTTATAAAAAGACGAGTGTTTATTGCAGGTGGTAGCCAATCACAAAATCAATAAACAGACGCACTTTTTCCGGCTGGTGATCTTTGTGGTTATACAGCATGTAGATATCCCGCGGATTTGAGCTCCAATCCGATAGCACTTGTACCAAACTGCCATCCTCAAGAAATTCACGCAGCATCACATCGGGCATGAGCGTAATGCCTAAACCTTCTGAACATGCGCTGCGAACGACATTCAGTGCGCTGGCTTGAAAACGGCCGCGATCACTGTTGACGACAGTTTCACCCTGGCTGTTGGTCAGTTGCCATTTGAGCAATGGATAACCTTTGAGTAACTGATGTTGATGTAACTCTTCAGCATGAGTCGGTTGCGGATGGCTCGACAAGTATTGAGGGCTGGCAACCAAAATGTCTTTTACTTCACCGATTTTACGAGCTATCAAGCTGGAATCACGCTGTGGGCCAACTCGGAAAATCACATCCCATTCAGTGGGGTCGAGATCGTCGGCTTGGTTACTCATCATCAGCTCAATATGAATATCGGGATATTTTTCCATAAAGGCATTGAACATCGGCATCATCATTCGTTTTGTCAGATTGGATGGTGCAGAAATACGAATGCGCCCCGACGCACCACGACATTCATCGGTGATCTCTTCTGTCATTGAAGCGAGACGCTCCAGCAGGGGAGAGCAATCTTTGTAGAAACGTTCGCCCGCTTCGGTCAGAGTCAGTTTACGAGCGTGACGATTGAGCAACCTAAGGTTTAGGGAATCCTCCAAGGCTTGGATCCGTCTTGTGATCGTTGCCACAGGGATCATGGTTTTTTTTGAAGTTGAGGTATAGCTTCCATTTTCGACAACCAGTCGAAAGAGGTTTAGGTCATCTAGTTTCATCGTTTCTGACACATTATGTTGCAACTATCGCTAATTTATACACATATAAGCCGATAAATTTTGCGTGATGTCAACTTGTAAGATGATTTATTGAAAACCATACATCTTGTGATTGATTAAATTTCAGGCCCCACGGTTTGTGTAATGCCCAGTTCGCGGCTACTTTTTAATTAATCAATAATTCAACTTTTCCGCCGCAAGCTAATGGTGACTTGTGCGGTAGACTTTACTAGTGAGGTCGATGTTTATGTATAAATCTCACATCCCGGAAGACTGCGAAGAAGAAGCGCAGATAACGGCAGCAAAGCTGATTTTGCTGGTGGATGACGATCCTGTTTTCCGACGAATGACGAAAGGTTTTCTCCAACAACAAGGCTACCAAGTGTTGGAAGCTGAAAATGGCTTAGATGGCTTGCGAAAATTGCGTGATCACGAGCCAGATTTGATTCTGTGTGATTTGTCCATGCCTGTGCTTAACGGAATTGAGTTCGTTGAGGAGGTCAGTTCGTCCTATCCTTCTTTGCCTTTGGTTGTTGTCTCAGCCACCGAAGAAATGGCCGATGTGGCTAAAGCGCTGCGCTTTGGGATTAAAGATTTTCTACCCAAACCGATCACCAATCATTCGCATCTTGCGAGCGCAATAGAAAAAGTGTTGGCGAATGATGATCATCAACGAGATTTTGCAAGTTGTTGGTATGGTGCTGATCGCCAAGGTAGTATCCCTGAAGAGCAAGAGTTGCATTGGCATTTACAATATTTGAAAGACAACCCCAATGCTGCCAAAGAGTTACTCGAAGCACTATTACCAGAAAAGGATTCTCAGCTCGGGAGCTGGAAATGCAGCTATCGATTACTACAGTCCGCCGAATTGATGCCACTGGTTTTTGACTACGCTTGGCTTATGAACGGTCAATTTGTGTTCTATGTGGTTGATGCCGCGAGCCATCGTGAGTGTGGGGCAGCTTCTACATTGCTGGTGCGCGCCTTGTTCCATGATTATTTGCGAAATCTGCGTAACTTTAGTGTCGAGCTAAAAGATCTTGCCGAAATCATCGAACGGGGAATCCATTGTTCTGAGTGTATTGGTAAAGTTTCTGCCCTGTTTGGGGTGGCTGATCTTGCCGATGGTACTTTGTCACTATTACCTGCGGGGCTTGATTGCCAGTGGTCAAACGGCTACGTACACAATCGGATTACTTCTGGTGTTCAGCTAGGTGATAATAGCCTACGCAATTTCATCACCAAAGATTTGCCGATTCGTGCTGCTTGCCAAATCAGTTTAAGCAAACCCAGTGCCTACAGTTTTACTTTGGATCTGTACCAAGGTATTTCGGGGTGATTTTTCCGCCTAAAGTGTGAGTGTGATTGTAACTTTGCATCGAGCTGCTAATAACCTTATACATTGTCAGTGTTTGTTACAGCTCGCTTTCGTTATAGTTCCGACCACAAAATTAATGAGGCTACCCTAGAGTGGCCCAGTTTAAAGTCACCCAAAAGAGAAAATTACAATGGCAAACCAAGAGTTCAAAGAACCCTTTAATATCTATTACTTTTTAGGCATGGTTGCAGTCCTGCTGATCCCAACTTTGCCTGCGACACTGACTTGGATTCGTGTATTTAACGGTTACGCTGGTTTTTAATGCGTTCATCCTTATCACGCTTTTTGTTCAGTGTTATTGGAATAATCAGTCTATGCCTAGGGATACTGGGCATTTTTCTTCCTCTTCTGCCTACCACACCCTTTATCTTACTGTCTAGTGCTTGTTTTTTACGCAGCAGTCCTCGGTTCTATCGCTGGTTGAATCAACATGCGACATTTGGTCCTATGATTCAAAACTGGCAACAACATGGCGCGGTCAGTAAAGCGGTGAAAAAGCGCGCCACACTCTTTATCGTGCTGAGTTTTGCCTTTTCGATCTGGATGGTTCCTTGGCTGTGGCTCAAGGTTGCGCTGTTTATCTGGCTTGTGCTTTTGATCACTTGGTTTATCCGTTTACCAACCCATGAGCTGGTTGCTAACCAACAAGAAAATCACTAGCATTAGCGGGAAGTGTGCCCACTCTTCGAGTGGGCTTTGTTTTTTCAGTGCTGTCGTTCCCTTGTGGCAGACGGCTCCGAAATTGTTCTGTCATCACCTAAGGTGATGAAGCAACTGAAGTTAAAGTAACTATGACAACTGAAACTCTTTCACTGATCAAATCCAGCATCAAAAGTATTCCTGACTACCCAAAAAAAGGCATTCTGTTTCGTGATGTGACCAGCTTGCTGGAAGATGCCCAAGCCTACCAAGCGACCATTCAACTTCTGGTTGAAAAGTACAAAGACATGGGTTTTACCAAGGTTGTGGGCACAGAAGCGCGTGGTTTCTTATTTGGTGCTCCTCTAGCACTAGAACTGGGTGTTGGCTTTGTGCCTGTGCGTAAGCCGGGTAAATTGCCGCGTCAAACCGTCGCTCAATCTTATGAGCTGGAATACGGTACTGATACGCTCGAAATTCATGTGGATGCGATCAAACCGGGCGACAAAGTACTGGTGGTGGATGACCTGCTGGCGACCGGTGGTACGATTGAAGCGACCACTAAGCTTATCCGTCAATTGGGTGGAGAAGTCGAGCACGCTGCCTTCGTGATTAACTTGCCAGAAATTGGTGGTGATAAGCGCCTTGAGGGGTTAGGCTTGCAGGTTTACAGCATCTGTGAATTTGAAGGTCACTAACCGACAACGGATATTGGAATGAGTTATCTTGCTTTAGCACGCAAATGGCGTCCGACACGATTTAGCGAAGTGGTCGGACAATCCCATGTTTTAACCGCTTTAGAGAACGCTTTGGCGCAAAACCGTTTGCACCATGCGTACTTGTTTAGTGGCACTCGAGGCGTGGGTAAGACCACCATAGGTCGTTTGTTTGCGAAGGGGCTCAACTGCGAGACGGGCATAACGGCTACGCCTTGCGGCCAGTGTGCAACCTGTCAAGAAATTGATCAGGGACGCTTTGTGGATCTGCTCGAGATTGACGCGGCATCACGCACCAAAGTGGAAGATACGCGCGAATTGCTCGACAACGTGCAGTACAAACCTGCGCGTGGACGCTTCAAAGTTTACCTGATCGATGAAGTTCATATGCTCTCGCGTCACAGCTTCAATGCGCTACTGAAAACGCTTGAAGAGCCGCCTGAGTATGTGAAGTTTTTGCTGGCAACCACTGATCCACAAAAGCTGCCTGTGACCATCTTGTCGCGCTGTTTGCAGTTCCATCTCAAACCGATCAGTGTGGAAAATATTCAGCAGCAGCTCGATAAAGTGCTGCACGCCGAACAGATCTCGAGCGACAGCAAAGCACTCAATCTGCTCGCCCATGCTGCGGATGGCAGTATGCGCGATGCTCTTAGCTTGACCGATCAAGCGATTGCTTTGGGCAATGGCGTTGTGAAAAGTGACATCGTCGCGCACATGCTCGGCACGCTAGACACGGATCATGCTCTGCATCTCTTGCAAGCCATCAGCCTGCAAACGCCACAAGCGGTCATGGATTGCATCGAAACGCTTGCCCAAAATGGCGTAGAGTGGGATGGATTGCTGCAACAGCTGTCGACTCAACTGCATCGAATTGCCATGTACCAAGCGCTGCCTGCCACCTTGGATAAATCGCTGCCTGAGGCATCGCGGATTGAGACGTTGGCCAAAACCTTAGCGCCGCAAGATGTGCAGCTTTACTACCAAATTGCGCTCAAAGGTCGACAAGATTTACCACTGTCACCCACGGCGCGAATTGGCATTGAAATGTTGATGCTGCGTATGATGGCGTTTCGTCCATCTCACGTCTCCTTGGCGAGTGTGATTGTGCCACCCAATACGGCAGTGACTGCTCCCACGATCGTGGCACCGACTTCTCAAATGGCGGCCTCAGCACCGCAATCACAACCCGTTGCTCAGTCAAACGTATCGCAACCTGCCTCGCAAGCGATGCGTCACCCTGTCGCACCGCCAATGATGGCAGCACAGTCGGTGGTAGAAAGCGCGGCGCCAGTCACACAGCGAGAAGCATCACACTCGATAAATGCTCCAGAAGTCTCTGTTGTCACCAATACCGACACGCAGAGTCAGGCCAGCATGCCAGCCCTAGCAGGATTGCGTCATCAACTGCGCTCTAAGCGACAAGAAGTACAAAACAAAGGCGCGGATGGAAAAAAGTCTGACGCGACATCTGCTACTCCAGCGTCGGCGCTAGAGCGTATTGCGCAGAGAGCACAGCAAGTGCAGGTGTCGCCAGAACGCAATGATGAAGATGAGTTGGAGCCCGAAGAGGAAATCTATCAATGGCGCCCAATGCAACCTATCGAAGTCGCGGTAAAAAGTGATGTCACGCCAACCCAACTGAAAAAAGCGTTAGAGCATGAAAAAACGCCAGAAATGGCCGCGAAGTTGATTGAAGAGGCGGTCGAGCAAGATGCGTGGTCGGCATTGGTTCAACGGCTAGAGACTGCCAAAATGGTTGAGCAATTGGCGCTGAATTCCGCTTTTGTTCGACAAGGCGATCAGATTTCTCTAACACTGCGTCCAAGTCATGCCCATCTGCACAACGAAAAAGCGCAGCAAGAGTTAGAACAGGCATTGAATCATGTGCTTGGTGAAGCTTGCTCTTTGAACATTACCGTGGGGCAAGAGGGTGAAACTCCCCTTGAGCTGCGTGAGCGGCTCTACCAGCAGAAACTTGCCTCTGCGCTGCACAGTTTACAAACTGATCCCAACGTGCAGTTTATTGAGCGTCGATTTAATGCGCAGCTGGATAGCGACAGCGTACGACCCATTTAACTGGGGTTGAAACCTAAGTGTCTCACCCCCACACTATGTGAAACATTCAACGATAACCAGAGAGATAAAGATGTTTGGTAAAGGCGGAATGGGCAACCTGATGAAGCAAGCCCAACAAATGCAAGAGCGTATGCAAAAGCTGCAAGAAGAGATCGCAAACATGGAAGTGACCGGTGAATCCGGTGCTGGCCTTGTGAAAGTGACCGTCACGGGCAGCCACAGTGTGCGCCGTGTCAACATCGATGAAAGTCTGATGGAAGACGACAAAGAGATGCTGGAAGATTTGATTGCTGCCGCATTCAATGATGCCGCTCGTCGTATCGAAGAGACGCAAAAAGAAAAAATGGCTTCAATCACCGGTGGAATGCAACTGCCTCCGGGCATGAAAATGCCATTCTAATCTGAGCTGAATTTATGCGTACCAGTCACATGCTGGAACATTTGATGGAAGCATTACGCTGCCTGCCGGGTGTTGGCCCAAAATCAGCGCAGCGTATGGCATTCCATCTGTTACAGCGCGATCGTAAAGGTGGTTTACAACTGGCTGAGGCACTGAGCCAGGCGATGGTCGAAATCGGCCATTGTCAGGAGTGCCGAACTTTTACTGAGCAGGATGTTTGCCACATCTGTAGCAACCCAAAACGTAAAGAAAATGGTCAGTTGTGTGTGGTCGAAAGCCCAGCAGATATTGCGGCGCTAGAAGCTACCGGTCAATTTTCTGGTCGCTATTTTGTGTTGATGGGGCACTTATCACCGCTGGATGGTATTGGTCCGAGCGATATTGGCCTCGATACGCTGGATTA
Source organism: Vibrio sp. R-1 (assembly GCF_035615595.1). NCBI lineage: Bacteria > Pseudomonadati > Pseudomonadota > Gammaproteobacteria > Vibrionales > Vibrionaceae > Vibrio > Vibrio sp. R-1. The sequence continues at coordinate 25,465 of NZ_WPDC01000001.1, forward strand.
TCGCTTGCAGCGCGGTGATATCAGTGAGGTGATCCTCGCCACTAACCCGACGGTGGAAGGTGAGGCGACTGCGCAATACATTGCCGAGTTGTGTCGTGAGCATCAAGTCACCGCAAGTCGCATTGCTCATGGAGTCCCTGTGGGCGGCGAACTTGAGTTGGTGGATGGCACGACCTTATCCCATTCGCTGTTGGGCCGTCACAAACTGTTTTAACTCAGCCTCAAAAATTAGAATGCCGCTCAATGAGCGGCATTCTTTTATCTGTACTTGTCTTTTAATCTGTACTTGTCTTTTATCTGTGTTTGGAGGCGAAGGAATCCACGTTATGCTTAAGTTAATCGCTCAAGTTCGGTTAAGTTAGCCAAGGCTTGCTGATTGGTTTTTCCACACACGACAGGGCAGGCTTTGAAATCGTGACACACTTTTGGGCGCTCAGGGCGGCCAAATAGTTGGCACAAATTATCCTCATTAAGCTGAACACAGCGCACTCCAGCAGGTTTGCCATTCGGCATGCCGGGAATCGGGGAGGAGATGCTTGGCGCTATGCAGCAAGCGCCGCAGCCTAATCGACAATCCATCATAATCTCTTTGCGCTGGAAAAATGGGCGGCCATCCTAACAGAAAGCTCGATAGGATGCACTTGCGCTTTTCTTGCACTTTAGCGATGTAAAGAGTATAAATCGTCCCCCCGATAGATAAACCGTAAGACACCGCAATGAGTACACACTTCTGGCAAAGCAAAACGTTAGACCAAATGACCGAAGCCGAGTGGGAATCGCTGTGCGATGGCTGTGGTAAATGTTGCCTGCACAAACTCATGGACGAAGATACGGATGAAATCTACTACACCAATGTGGCGTGTAGCTGGCTCAATAGTGAAACCTGCTCTTGTAAAGATTACCCCAATCGTTTTAGCTCAGGTGAAGAGTGTTTAAAGCTCACCCGCGACAAGATTGAAGAGTTTAACTGGCTGCCTGATACCTGCGCTTACCGTTTGCTTGGTAATGGTCAAACACTTCCAGAATGGCATCCTTTGCTGACCGGCTCGAAAGACGCCATGCATGCCGCCGATGAAAGTGTGCGCGGTAAAATCGTTTATGAAGTGGATGTGATTGATTGGGAAGATCACATTGTGCTGATGAGTCGAGATTAAGCTTTCTAATATCCAAGGTGAACGAATGGAGGTTATTTGCCCAACTTAAGTCCATATTTTGAGCAAGAAGTGAGTGGTATTTGAACGCAATAAGCTCTTTTATCAAACCTTTGAAAAGCAAGTCACTCTATTAGCGCAAATATTAAACACAAGTGCGATCGTCCTGATCTAATGTTTATTAATAAAAATATAGTTCTCATGGGCTTTTGCGTAACAATGAACTCACGAAGAATTAGTGTATCAATTCATAATAAAACTCTTCGTTTACTTAATATATCTACCAAGTGATAGGCTTTAGTGGATTATCATCGCTTGGGGAGTAAATGGATAAGTGAATTATTTTTACGTAGCAAAGCGGTTATTTATCGTCGTAAACAATCACTATTAAGCCTTCATTTACTATCTTCTTTATTGTCAAAATAAGCAATAGTTCTTATTGCTATGATCGCAATTAAACTATTTATAGCTGCATGTATAGTTGAAGCATGCTCTTCCATTCCCCAATAATTCTGATGTTTAAATAACAAAGTTATCAGATAGCTTGTGATAAACGACATTATAGTGGCGAATAAGTATTGGATGATTCTATATGTTGACATTATATATTCCATTATTATTAATAATAACTATTCTTATTTTTATTTGGATTCTTATAAATGTCAAGGCTATTGTTGTTTTTGTGTTTATTTCCGTTATCGTCAAATGCATCAGTGTGCTTAGATGCTATACCTAACCATATCTATTTTCTTTCGAGTGGCGTTGAGTATTGTCTTGAAACTAAATATCAATCAATTTATATGTATGGTGCTGAAGATAGTTTGGGAGTTGTAGAAGTTTCTAATTTTGATAAAACAGTTTTTGAAATTTTATATCCAGGTGAAATATTAGAGGTGCCTAAAGTTTTTAGGATGACATCATTTCAAAACTCTTACTTAGTAGAAGTTAATGGTGTTATATATATATATATGATGCTCCGATACAACGGACTAAACGTTCTTTAAAACCACTAAAGGATATAGGTTTGGCAGTTGTACAGAATCTGAGTGCAGCGGCAGGTACCTCCGCTGCTGGAGGTGATGATGTTCAGGTTGCTCCAGTTGTCATTGGAAGTATACTTGGTACTGCAGTAGGTGTAGCTAGCGGGCCACTTGCACCAATTGTTGGTCCAGCGGTTTCTGCTGCTATAACTCAGAATATAAATAGTAATGCAGGTAAGCCTCGTCCGCCATTAACATCAATTGATGTAACAGGAAATATACCATCTAAGCCACCAACTATTCTACCTAGACCATTTCCTAATAATAATAAACCGCCAATGATTACTCCATCTCCATTTTCTAGCAATTCTGGTAGTCATAGCGGTAGCAGCAGCGGTAGTAGCGGTTGTGGTGGCTGTCACAGATAATCTTAGCTGTATTTGAAATATCGATTGGTTTTTTATAAAAGCTTAAACGCCTTGCTATTTGCAAGGCGTTGGTCTTTGTGTGAAAGCCAAAACTAAACCGCGTTATTTCTTTGGCTGGGCATCAATACATTGACCGTGCACTTCACGGCCTTCTGGAGCCATCAAGTACAGATAGAGCGGCATAATATCGAGCGGTGTTTTTAACTTGTCTGCATCCTCTGCTGGGTAGGCTTTCGCGCGCATCGCGGTGCGAGTGCCGCCCGGGTTAATCGCATTGACTCGAATGGTGCTTTCACTCAATTCATCGGCCAGAATTTGCATCATACCTTCAGTCGCAAACTTAGAAATCGCGTAAGTCGCCCAGAAAGCACGGCCAATATGACCTACGGTGGACGTGGTAAACACAATTCGAGCATCGGCTGATTTGTGCAGCAGCGGTAGCAGCGCTTGAGTCATAAGGAACTGTGCTTTCACGTTCACTTGCATCACTTCATCGAAGCTGTCTTCGCCAATTTGATCGAAGGGGCTAAGTACGCCAAGCAAGCTGGCATTGTGTAATACGCCATCCAAACGGCCAAATTGATCTTCTATGGTATCGACCATATCCAGATAATTTTGTTTGGTTGCGCCTTTCATATCTAAAGGAACAATCGCCGGTGTCGGATAACCCGCTGCTTCAATAGCATCATAGGTTTGTTCGAGCTTTTTCACGGTACGGCCAAGTAAAATCACGGTCGCGCCGTGCGCCGCGAAACTGATCGCCGCTTGCTTACCAATACCATCACCCGCTCCGGTGACTAAAATCACTTTCTCTTTCAAAGCGTCTGTTGAGACTGAATAATTCACGTCTTATTCCTTATTATTTTTTAGCTCTTCCTGCTGGCAAACTCTGGCTGAGGCGTGTCAAAAATCCAAGGTTAGTCGAGTTGGAAGAGGATTTGCTTTAAGTCTTCGTGACAAGGTGGTTACAATACACCAATTCGTATTCAAGAAGGATGAGTCACTTGGAGTTTTTGTTAGATTACGGCCTGTTTTTGGCCAAGATTGTGACTGTGGTAGTCGCATTGGTCGCAGTACTAGTGATAGTAAAATCATTGGGCGGACGCAGTGGTGGTGCCAAAGGGGAGTTGGAAATCACCGATCTGACCGAACAGCATAAAGAGACGGTTGAGCGTTTAGAGGCTTATCTGCATGACGAAGCGTTTTTAAAAGCGCGCGATAAAGCGGATAAGAAGAAAGAAAAAGCTGAGCAGAAAAGTCGTGAAAAGTCGCTTAAGCAAGCGGCGAAAGAAGGCGAATTGGAAAGCAAACGCGATCCGCATCTGTTTGTGCTTGATTTTCACGGCAGTATTGATGCGAAAGAAGTCGCTTCACTGCGTGAAGAGGTGAGCGCGATCTTGGCGGTGGCACAAGCGGGTGATGAGGTGCTGCTGCGTTTGGAAACTGGTGGCGGCATGGTGCATGGTTATGGTTTGGCATCATCACAACTGGATCGCCTTAAAGCAGCTGGCTTACCGCTGACCATTGCGGTAGATAAAGTTGCGGCTAGCGGCGGTTATATGATGGCCTGCATCGCTGATAAAATCGTCAGTGCGCCATTTGCGATTGTCGGGTCTATCGGTGTGGTGGCTCAGTTACCAAACTTCCATAAACTGCTGAAAAAGAACGATATCGAGTTTGAACAGCTCACGGCGGGCGAATACAAGCGCACCTTAACCATGTTTGGTGAAAACACCGATAAAGCGCGTGAAAAGTTCAAGCAAGAGCTGGAAGAAACACATCAACTGTTCAAAGACTTTATCCGTGAGCATCGACCCGCGTTGGATCTCGATAAAGTCGCGACTGGTGAACACTGGTTTGGCACGCAGGCCAAAGCACTGGGGTTAGTCGATGAGATTCAAACGTCCGATGATTTGATTGTTGCCGCGTGCAAGAGCAAAACCGTACTTCTGCTGCGTTATACGCAAAAGAAAAAGCTGGCCGATAAACTGGCCGGAGTGGCCGGTGATGCCGCCGACAATGTGTTGCTGAAACTGATCAGTCGAGGCCAACGTCCCTTGGTTTAAGGTTGATTGGTTTACTGTTCGTTGCCGTAATGAAAAAACGCGCTTAGTTTGCTAAGCGCGTTTTTTCATGGTCATCCCTAAATCATCGCTTTTTGCGCTGGGATGGTTTGCATGGAGTAAGCACTTAATCCAAACAGCCTGTCGCGGAGAATGTTTCCAGCTTGTGCAGGTAGTTGCTTAAATCGCCAATGTTGTTTTTAACCCACTCAGGGTTGTAATAGGTATCAAGGTAGCGTTCACCGCTATCGCACAAGAGCGTGACAATGGAACCTTGCTCACCGCGGCGCTTCATTTCGCAGGCGAGTTGCAGCGCGCCATACAGGTTAGTGCCGGTGGAGGCGCCTGCTTTACGGCCAAGAATTTTCTCCAACCAGTAAATGGTCGCTACACTCGCGGCATCAGGGATCGCACGCATTTCATCCACCACATCAGGAATAAAACTGGGCTCGACTCTTGGACGGCCAATGCCTTCAATTTTGCTGCCGCAGTCACGGGTTAGCTCGGCATTTCGCGTGCGGTAGTAGTCATAAAAAACCGAGTTTTCCGGGTCAACCACACACAGTTTGGTGTTGTATTGTTGGTAGCGAATAAAGCGGCCGATAGTGGCTGAGGTGCCTCCCGTCCCCGGGCTCATCACAATCCAGCTTGGAACGGGGTGTTGTTCCATCTGCATCTGGCTAAAAATACTGTCAGCGATGTTGCTGTTACCACGCCAGTCGGTTGCTCGTTCAGCGTAAGTAAACTGATCCATGTAGTGGCCTTTCAGCTCTTTCGCGAGACGATGAGATTCTGCGTAAATTTGATCGGAGCGATCTACAAGATGCGCCTTGCCCCCATAGAACTGGATCTGTTCGATTTTTTTACGCGCGGTGCACTTTGGCATCACGGCAATAAAGGGTAGGCCAAGCAAGCGAGCAAAGTAAGCTTCCGATACGGCAGTACTGCCAGATGAGGATTCAATAATGGTAGTTTCTGGGCCAATCCAGCCATTACACAGTCCATATAAAAACAGTGAACGGGCGAGACGGTGTTTGAGAGAACCGGTGGGGTGGGTACTTTCATCTTTCAGATAGATATCGACGCCAGAGACACAAGGTAGATCGAGTTTAATCAGATGGGTGTCGGCGGAGCGTTGATAGTCTGCTTCAATTTTACGAATTGCACTGTTAATCCACTGATGGTCGGTACACATAATCCAGTTTCTCCCTTAGGTTACCGAATCAGTTTAGCTAGGCTTGGAGAGAAAAACTTTGCCATTTTGCCTATGCTTTTGTAGTTTTGTAGAAAAATTTTCTCTAAAAAAGGCAATTTGTATGTTGCTCGACAAAGTTGATCGGCAAATCTTGGCCATTTTGCAACAAGACTGCACCGTGTCACTCAATGAATTAGCCGAAGCGGTCAATTTAACCACAACGCCTTGCTGGAAGCGTTTGAAAAAAATGGAAGAAGGTGGCGTGATTCGCGAGCGAGTCGCACTGCTTGATGCGCAAGCCCTTGACCTCTCTTTCACGGCCTTTGTCATGGTGACGACCAATAACCACTCCCATGAATGGTACTGCCGCTTTGTGACTGCCGTGGAAGAGTTTCCCGAAGTAATGGAGTTTTATCGCATGGCGGGAGAATACGATTACATGATGAAGGTGCAGGTCAAAGATATGCCGTGTTTTGACCGATTCTATAAAAAACTGGTCAATAGTATCGAAGGGTTGAACAAAGTGACCTCCACCTTTGCGATGGAGTCACTTAAATACACGACTCAGTTGCCGCTCTAAGGGTGAGTTCAGCTTAAAAAGCGCATCACGCCTTCTTGGACGGCTGTTGCGACCAAATTGCCTTGGCGATCATAAATCTCACCACGCACTAAACCGCGTGTATTGCTCGCCGTAGGACTTTCGATGGCAAACAGTAGCCAGTCATCCATCTTAAACGGACGGTGGAACCAGATAGAGTGGTCAATGGTTGCCACTTGGAATTTTGGTGTCATCAGAGAAACACCGTGTGGATGCAAGGCGGTCACTAAGAAGCCCCAGTCAGACGCGTAGCCAAGCAAATACTGATGGATGAGCTGGTCATCGGGCATATCGCCATTGGCTCGGATCCACAAATACTGCTTAGGCTCCGCTTTTTCTGGTTTCAAGGGGTTGATGACAGTAACGGGACGCATCTCAATCGGTTTTTCACCACAAAACGCTTTTTGCAGTTTTTCTGGTAAGAAATGCGCAATCTGCGCCGCGAGTTCGGATTCGGAAGCAAAGTTCTCAGGCCCCGGAACCACAGGCATGGTTTTTTGGTGCTCAAATCCCGGTGCATCACCATGATAGGACGCAGTCAGATAAAAAATTGGCCGACCATTTTGGATCGCTTTAACACGGCGAGTGCTGAAGCTTTTGCCATCACGAAGATTTTCTACATCGTAAATAATCGGTTTTTCTGGATCGCCAGGGTAAAGAAAATAGCTATGGAAAGAGTGCACAGTGCGATCTGACTCGACCGTGTAGCGAGCTGCCGACAAGGCTTGGCCAATCACTTGTCCGCCATAGACTTGAGGAAGCCCCAAATTTTCGCTGGCACCGCGATACAGCCCCTCTTCCAGTTTCTCCAATTGCAGCAGACTTAATAATTCGTCTAACGGTTTACTCATGACTTAGGACCCTCTTTTGTAGTTTGATGATTTTGTGATGTTAGTCAGACATTTGTCAATAATCCTGCTGTCCAATGACACAAATACCGTGGTGGCATATAATTTGCTGGTTTCCTAATGTGATGTTTCCCAGTTGTGTAGTGAGGCGCTATGAAAAAGGTTCTACTTATTGTTATCTCTATCCTGTTTGGTTCTGTACTCGTAGGCTGCCAAATGAATGAATCCAACAAGACACAAGATAAAATCCAATCGATTACGGGGAGTGTGGCATACCGTGAGCGCATTGCGTTGCCGGATAATGCGGTGGTGACAGTTTACCTACAAGACGTTTCCTTGGCTGATGCGCCAGCGACGGTTATCGCAAAACAGAACTTCATCACTAATGGTATGCAAGTACCACTTGAGTTCAACCTAGCGTATGACAGCCGCAAGATCAAAGCGAGTCACCGTTACAGTGTGAGTGCGCGTATCGAAGTCGATGGTAAGCTACGTTTCATCACGGATACTCATTACGGTGTGATCACCGATCCTGAAGCGACTAAACACGTACCTATGATGCTGATTGGTGTGCATGGCGAATAACTCGCGATAAGGCGTTATTGCGTTAAGCTTTTCTGATTGCACAATGGCAGCCATTACGGCTGCCATTGATATTTACGTAGCGATATTTTCCCGGTGTCACTCACCTCTATCCCTTCGGCTAACAATAATTGCCGCTGGCGCACAAAATCTTCCCCTTGCAGTGAAATTTTGCCTTGGCTGTTAATGACTCGAAACCAAGGTAACTGACTCCCCTCAGGTAAATGACCCAGCGCTTTGCCCACATGGCGTGCATAGCCCGGATAACCGGCCATTTTGGCGATAGCGCCGTAAGTCGAAACCCGACCAACCGGAATTTGGTGAATCACGACAAAGATCTGTTGTAAAAACTGGTCCATAATTCAAGTGCCCGAAACAAGTTTACCAAGGATAGGTATAGGGAGTTGGCATGATACTGTCTGCCTTACAATTTCTCATCGCGATTCTGTTTTCCATTGTTGCTGCGTATGTGGCAGGTTTGAGTGAGGGCGATATTCCGATCATCGCATTTTTGATCCCTGCTCTCTGGCTATTACCTAAATCAGGATTTTCCAGCGTTGTCATGTTGCTCGCGATGGGGATCTTTGGCCTTACCTTACCACTCCAGCCGGTGGCGTTGTCTATAAGTCAGTGGGTGCTTATTCCGCTGTTGATGGTGGCGTTTTCTCCACGTAGTAACTGGGGAGTGATCTTAGTCAGTGCTTTGATTGTACTCACTTTGCAAGTGGGCATCATGGTAACGCAATCGGCGGGCAAACTGGAAGGCTCACCTATGGTGACTGTGGTGCAGATAGTTATGGTGATGTTGATCTGGTGGGCAGCTCGAGGTTGGAAACCAAATCATGCTCACAGTTGGTGGGCATTGGCTTTAGTGATTCCGCTCTGGGTGGCCGAGCAATTTTATGCGGTTACCCTAGCGTTACTGATCACCGGAATTATTGCTGCGTGCGAAAACCTGATCCCCAAAACAACCCCTTCCTTAAACTGGGGAAGCTTGTTGGGATGGAGCCTACCTTGTGTCAGTTTTGCTGCGTTAGTCGTTTCTCCCGCGACAGAAGTGCCGAATCCGGTCTTTGTGGTATGGATCTGCATTTTGGTAACAGCTTGGACCACAGACTATGTATTGAAAAGCACAGAGGAAGCGCACGAATAGTCCATTGAGTGCATCAAATAGCCAGATGAGAGCCTAATAAAGCATCGGTGGCTCTATGAAATTTATTACCTAAAGTTGATAGTGGGGTGGGGGTATTTACGATAAAATGCGCAGCAAAAAATACAACATACCATTATTCAACGTCTATGCTACTTAACGCTTTTTCACGCCGAGTCTTACTTTGGCTAGGTTGGCTATTGATTTCCACCAGCAGTTTAGCCGCAACATCTACGACGTATAAGGTCGCCACCGAAGCGGATGACGTGGTGACTCGTGTGCTTTTTGATTCGATTGCTCACCACTTCAACCTTGAAATTGAATACGTCAACTACCCCAGTTTTAACGATATTCTGGTGGCGATAGAGACTGGCAATGCCGATTTTGCTGCCAACATTACTTACACTGATTTGCGTGCTCAACGTTTTGATTTTTCAAGACCAACCAACATCGAGTACACCTATCTCTACAGTTATGGTGGCCTACGTTTACCCGAGTTGCGCCTCGTGGGTATCCCGAAAGGAACCATCTACGGGACCCTACTAAAAGAACACTATCCCTATATCCAGCAAGTTGAGTATGAAGGGCATTTAGAAGCGCTCACTTTGCTGGAAAGTGGCCGAGTAGACGGAGTGGTTGATGCGATCAATCAGCTCAAACCTATGCTACTGAAAGGGCTTGATGTACAACTCCTTAACGACCAATTACCGATTCAGCCTGTTTCTATTGTGACGCCTAAAGGCAAACACTCAACGCTATTGGGGAAGATTGAAAAATACGCGCATTCGGCTCACGTACAACGTTTATTGCGTGAATCGATCCAAAAGTATCAATTGGACATCCGTAAACAAGCTCTGCGTCAAGCCGTGGTTGAGAGCGGACTCAACGTGCAGCGTGTATTGCGTGTTAAGCTAGAGAACAACCCGCAATATGCACTTTATCAGCCAGACGGTTCGGTTCGTGGGATAAGTGCTGATGTTGTGTTTCAGGCCTGTGAGATGCTACTGCTGAAATGCGAATTGGTCAGTAATGGTCAAGAAACATGGGAGAGCATGTTTGATGATTTGCAGGATAAAAGCATCGATATTTTAGCTCCTGTCACGGTTTCTCAGCAGCGTAAAAACCTCGCTTACTTCAGTGAAAGCTACTACCACCCACAAGCGATTTTGGTCAAACGTGAGCACTATAAAGACGATGTGTATAGCAATGTGTCTGAGTTGGTGGCTGAACGTATTGGCGTCATCAAAGACGATTTTTTTGAAGAGCTGTTACAGCAGATGCTGCCGAACAAGATCTTGTTCAGCTACGCAAGTCAGGAAGAGAAAGTTCAAGCCTTACTGAATAAAGAGGTGGACTACATAGTGCTCAATCGAGCCAATTTTAATCTCTTGCTTCGCGAGTCAACGGAGATGTTACCGATTGTAGAAGACACCATGATTGGCAGTTTCTACCAATATGACATTGCGATAGGTTTTGCTAAAAATCCACTTGGTGCAACTCTGGCACCTCTTTTCTCTCGGGCAATTAAAATGCTCAATACCGAACAGATCATACATACCTATGATTATCAGCCAAATTGGCGAGCCACATTACTTGCGGAAAAGAAATATCAGCGCAGTACTCAATGGCTTTTTGCCATGGCTTTCATCGTTTTGTTTATGGTGGCGTTTTACCTCCATGGCATATCACATACCGATAACCTTACTAAGTTGCGCAATCGTCGCGCTTTGTATAACCGATACCGCCGCGGGTTATCGCCTCGCCTAAGCTTGGTTTATCTTGACGTGAATACGTTTAAATCGATCAACGATCAGTATGGACATGAAGTGGGTGACAAAGTCCTTAAGCAGTTGGCTCAGCGCATCGAAACGGTATGGCGTGGGCGCAGCTATCGGATTGGTGGGGATGAATTTATTTTAATCGGTGAATGTTCTGCTAAGCGGCTTGAACATGTGGTTGCGCAATGTGAACGTTTTATGTTTGTGGATGCAGAGCGCGATGTCAGTTTTGAAGTGAGTGTGGCGATTGGTATTGCTAAGAATCGTGAGCGGACCGAATCACTCAATGAGGTGATGCATCAAGCGGATATTGCGATGTATCGCGCCAAGGCGGAATCGACGCAATCGCCATTTCAGGCTGCCAGCAAGGTAAAAGGATTACACATCGTCTAATCAAACTGGTGAAATGCTGTTCGGTTGATGAGCAATGTGGGGGGAAATCAGGATTATCGCTTGCATTGCCTAAGTCGATGTTTAATAATCGCACCCGCTTTAGAGCAATCCAAACTCAAATCGATGGGGGCCCTGGTCCTCCCGCAACACTAGTTCGTGAACCTGGTCAGATCCGGAAGGGAGCAGCCACAGCGGATGATGTGTGTGCCGGGATGTGGCTGGGGCCTCCGCCCATCTGACGTTCTAAAAATCCAATTCTTCCCCAATAATTCTGTGAGCTTCCTTGTTCAAGGGATAAGTTGAACTAGCCTCAGCTATTGCTATTTCCTACCCTCGGTTCTACTCATTTTTCTAGCCTTAACGATTTTTTTCCAAGCACAATTTTTCTTACCTCATTGTTTATTCATGGTTTTATTAATTTTTGATGACAGATGTTGCAGTCATCGTTGATTTATTTTTATCCAATACATCAAACACTGATTGACATCGATTTTTTCTACAATAAGATATTCGTATATCCATATGTATTGAAGTTTGATTATGTTACCCCACCAGTTTTTCAAATTACTCGCCGATGAAACGCGGGTGCGCTGCTTACTGATGATTGCTCGGGAAGAGAAGGTTTGTGTGGCTGAACTCACCGAAGCTTTGAATGAGAGTCAGCCGAAAATTTCTCGCCATTTGGCGTTGCTGCGTGCCAGCGGCGTGGTGGTCGATATCCGTCAGGGGCAGTGGGTGTTTTATCGTATTTCCGATCAACTGCCGGGATGGATGCGCAAGCAAATCCAAGGGTTGGTGGAATCCAACTGTCTTAAACAAGAATACCAGCAAGATATTCAGCGCCTCGCCGAGATGACCTCTCGTCCTCAGTGCTGTGTGTAAAGAACCAAGTTGAGTTATCCCTCAACGGCTTAGCGTTGTAGCCTAGATGGCTGCTTAGTTGGGAAGGGATAAAAACAAGTTTAAAGGAAAAGGAAGATGGCAATTAAAGTCGGAATTAATGGATTTGGTCGTATTGGACGTTTGGCTTTAAGAGCTTCGTTTGATTGGCCTGAGATTGAATTTGTACAGATCAACGATGTGGCGGGCGATGCTGCAACATTGGCACATCTTTTGGAATTCGATTCGATACAAGGCCGTTGGCACCATGCCGTGAGCAGTGAAGCGGATGCGATCCTGATCAACGGAAAACGCATTCGCGCAACACAAGAAAAAGCGATTGATGCGGTGGATTGGTCGGGCTGTGATGTGGTGATTGAGGCCACGGGTAAGCATCGTAAAGGCGAATTCTTGAACCAGTATTTGGCCCAAGGAGTAAAACGCGTCGTCGTTTCAGCGCCTGTCAAAGAAGAGGGGATCGCCAATATCGTGGTCGGGGTGAACGATCACATCTTCAATCCTGAGCAACATCGCATTGTTACTGCCGCTTCTTGTACCACTAACTGTATTGCTCCAGTGGTGAAAGTGATCCACGAAAAACTGGGTATCGCGCAAGCCTCTTTTACTACCATCCATAACCTAACCAATACGCAAACCATTTTGGATGCACCGCATAAAGATTTACGCCGTGCGCGTGCTTGCGGTATGAGCCTCATCCCCACAACCACCGGCTCTGCTAAAGCGATTATCGAAATTTTCCCGGATCTGAAAGGCAAGATTAATGGACACGCTGTACGTGTACCGTTGGCGAATGCGTCGTTAACCGACATCATTTTTGATGTTGAGCGTGATACGACGGTGGAAGAGATCAATCAGCTGTTAAAACAAGCCTCAGAAAACGAGCTTAAGGGTATTCTGGGTTTTGAAGAGCGTCCACTGGTGTCGATTGATTACCAAGGCGATCAACGTTCAACGATTGTGGATGCGCTCTCTACTATGGTGGTTGGTAAGCGAATGGTGAAAATCTACGCTTGGTATGACAACGAAATGGGTTACGCCACGCGCACCGCGGAATTGGTTCGTAAAGTCGGTTTGGCATAAGGAGTAGTAAAAAATGACGCATCCTACTTGGGAATTACCGGTAGCCGACAGTCAGGCGAGCTTAGTGCTCACACCTTGTCCGGGAACCAAAGGCACACCACTGTCGGAAAGTATTGCCCAACTGAAAGCGCAAGGGGTTTCGGCTGTAGTCACGGCGCTAAGCCATGAGGAAATGGAGCTGCATGGTGTCGGTGAGCTACCAGCGGAAGTCGAAAAAGCCGGATTACAGTGGTTTCATGCGCCGATTGAAGATGATTGCGCGCCGGATGCGGCCTTTGCGCAAGATTGGCAGCAGTGCTCACCGGCTTTGCATCAGGCACTCAGCCGCGGTGAAAAAGTCGCTTTGCATTGCATGGGCGGTTCGGGTCGTACTGGCCTACTGGCCGCGCATCTGCTGCTGGAAAAAGGTTGGCCGCTGGAAAGCATCATTACTCAGGTGCAAGCATTAAGGCCGGGTGCATTTACCAAAGAAGTGCAAGTGCAGTACGTGCATCAAATCGTCAAACCATAACCCGATCAAGGGCCGCATAAGCGGCTCTTTTTAAGAGAGTGTTTATGTTGTCCCAACTGAATGCCCATGTCCGTCAGTACATGCTCGTGACGTTCAACTACTGGAATTTTACTCTGACTGATGGGGCGCTGCGTATGTTGGTAGTGCTCTATTTCTATGATTTAGGCTATTCCAGCTTAGCGATTGCCTCGCTGTTTCTGTTCTATGAATTTTTTGGTGTGGTGACCAACTTAATTGGCGGGTGGCTTGGGGCTCGGCTTGGGCTGAATCGCACCATGAACATCGGGCTTGGTTTGCAAATCATCGCACTTTTGATGCTGGCAGTGCCAGCAAGCTGGCTGACCATTCCTTGGGTAATGGCCGCGCAAGCCCTGTCGGGCATCGCGAAAGATCTCAATAAGATGAGTGCCAAAAGCGCCATCAAAACCCTAGTGCCAGAAAATGCACAAGGCGCGTTGTTTAAGTGGATTGCGATCCTGACGGGGTCAAAGAATGCCTTAAAAGGTGCTGGATTTTTCTTGGGCGGCGCGTTGTTGTCTTTGATCGGTTTCCAGTACGCAGTGGCTGCCATGGCGGCTGTGTTGGTATTGGTTTTCATTGGCAGCGTAATGAGTTTGAAATCCGATCTCGGCAAGGCCAAGAACAAGCCGAAGTTTTCCGATATTTTCTCTAAATCGGCGAGTGTGAACATCTTGTCGGCGGCACGGCTCTTTCTGTTTGGTGCGCGCGATGTGTGGTTTGTCATCGCACTGCCTATCTATTTAGGCAGCGTGTTTGGTTGGGATCACAGTGCTGTCGGGGGCTTTCTGGCGCTTTGGGTGATTGGCTACGGCGTTATTCAAGGATTCGCGCCGAAAATCACAGGCAGCAAATCGGAGCATCCACCAGCAGGGCGAGCCGCTATTGGCTGGGCATTGGCACTATCCTTGGTCACGGGGCTGATTGCTTACGGTGTGCAGATACAGTGGCACCCAGAAGTGGTGATCATCGGAGGACTCATGCTGTTTGGTGCGGTATTTGCGGTGAACTCCTCACTGCATTCATACCTGATTGTCAGCTACGCCAAAGACGATGGCGTGTCGCTTGATGTCGGCTTCTACTACATGGCGAATGCGATGGGGCGCTTAATCGGCACCCTCTTATCCGGTTGGGTCTTTCAGCTTTGGGGGCTTGCGGCTTGTTTGTGGGTCTCTTTCGGATTTTTAGTGCTGACGACGCTGATCTCATTTTGGCTGCCGAATCGTGCGTATACGTCACAAGTGAATTTGAAATAATGAGCTTGGTCGATTTTTTGTAGTCGATATGTACCTCTAGTCAATAATTTACCAATCCGCTTTTATGGGAATGCACAGATAATTATTTATTGGAAATGTTTATTGGCGACTTTTTATTGTGTGGGGTTATTCTGACACTGGGATTAATGACTTGGCGGCTATCTTTATAAAAACATGTTGTTTTTGTATATCAGTATTGTCTGATTTTTTATTTATGATCAAAAATAAAGGGACTGACTTATTTGACGCGAGTAATTATTGACCTGAAATGTAATTAAGTGTGACTGAAATTTGTATTGATTAAGGTTTAGTGCATTGAATTTAAAGGGTTGGCATTGATCTTGTGCCTATTTTGTTGTTTGGGTATTTATCTTGCTTATGGTTCTTTCTAGCGAGCGATAATTTTATTGAACCGTGATCTCAATGATTTTATGAATTATTTCTTTCTGATTATTTTCAAGTTCTCAATGAGTTTATTTAAAATTATGAAAGTGTCGTTACATTTGCTTACATCCGTTTGAAACAGACTGAAACAGTTTATTTTCTATAATGAGACATAAATTTTTGTTCAATAAAATAAGTCTCGAAATAATGAAAAGATCAGCATTAACTTTAATGCCGACCGTTCTTGCATTAGCAGTGGGAATGGCGATGCCTGCAGTGCAGGCGGCAATCAATAGTGACGCTTCTGTTGTTGGTACGGAAAGCCAGTGGTGGAATACCTACAAAGTGACGCTCACTAACAACGGCAATCAGCCAGTTGAACTGCGTGATGCGAGCATTGCGTTTGATACCAACCTTTCCGTTTCAGCGCCTTCTTGGTCAGCACAAGGCATTTCTTACCCAAGCATGAGCTTTAGCAGCAATGCACAAGGTTCTGTGTTTAGCAATCGCTTAACTCTGAGCTTTGATCAAGGCAGTTGGGTAAAAACGCAACTGCTACCGGGGGCAAGCATTGATCTTACCTTAGGCGTCAGTGGTGTGCTTGACCTGAGCCTACTGCAAAGCACGATCGCACTGGAAACCGATGGCGACATCGAACCGGGTCAGCCAGAAATTTCGCTAGAGCTGGCTTCACCCGTTCAAGGTGCAGAGTTCATTGAAGGTCAAACCGTTGCGATTGTGGCTAACGTTACGGCAACCAACACAACAGTAAAAACCGTCACGTTCTTGGTGGATGGTGAGCAGATTGCGTTGCTTGAGCAAGCGCCATTTCAAGCGAGCTGGACTGCGGCTGGTGAGGGTGCTCACTCCATCAAAGCCATCGTGGAAGATGCTTCGGGTTTGCTGAAAGAGCAAGCGGTGCGTATTACCGTCAAAGCCGAAGAAATTGATCCACCGGTTGAGCCAGAAGTACCCGTTGCCCCTGTGATTGAACTGACCAATCCACGTAACGGACAAAGCGTATTCTTGGGCAAAGTCACCACACTGGCTGCGAATGCGACAGACGAAAATAATGATCTCACCGCAGTTGAGTTTTTGGTGAATGGCGAATCGATTGGCCGTGTTACGCAAGCTCCATATCAACTGGCTTGGACTCCGATAGCTTTGGGTCAATACACCATCGAAGCGATCGCTTACGATGCGGCAGGGCACCAAACGCAAACCCCAATGGTGACAGTGAACGCCAAAGAAATGGGCACGGGCAACCTAAGCTGTGATATCAAACAGATCTATCGTGAAGATGGCACTGAGTGTATGGGGGACGATCACCCGCGCCGTATCATCGGTTACTACACCTCATGGCGTACCGGTAAAAATGGTCTGCCAGCGTACCTCGCCGGCGATCTGCCTTGGGAAAAACTGACCCACATTAACTACGCGTTCGCCAGCATCAACAAGTCTGACTTCAGCATGCAAGTGGATGATTCCGCGACTAAAATGACGTGGGAAAATGTACCGGGTGCCGAGATGGATCCTTCACTGCCATACCAAGGTCACTTCAACCTGCTGAGCAAGTTTAAGAAACAGTACCCCGATGTGAAAACGCTGATTTCTGTCGGTGGTTGGGCGGAAACCGGTGGTTTCTATCCAATGACGACGGATCTGGCTTCTTGCTCTGTGAATATGGAAGGCATCAAGGCGTTCAACAAATCGGCGGTCGATTTCATCCGTCAATACGATTTTGATGGCGTGGATATCGACTACGAATACCCATCATCAATGAAAGATTCCGGTAATCCGGTCGATTTCGAGCAGTCGAACAAGTGTCGTGGTCAGTTGTGGGATAACTACATGGTGATGATGACCGAACTGCGCAAAGCGCTGGATAAAGCGGGCGAAGAAGATGGCCGTCGTTACATGCTGACCATCGCGTCACCTTCATCAGCTTACCTGCTGCGTGGTATGCAAGACTTCGCGATGCAAGATGTTCTGGATTACGTCAACATCATGTCTTACGACCTGCATGGTACGTGGAACGAGTTTGTCGGCCCACAAGCCGCACTGTTTGATGATGGTAAAGATGCTGAGCTGGCCAAATGGGGCGTGTACACGACTGCAGAATATCAAGGCATTGGCTACTTAAACCAAGCGTGGACGCATCACTTCTTCCGTGGCGCCTTTAAACCAAGCCAAATCAACATGGGGATTCCTTACTACACCCGTGGCTGGCAAGGCGTGAGCGGCGGCGATAAAGGTCTATGGGGTCGTGCGGTTGAGCCAAACCAATCGTCATGCCCAGAAGGCACCACGGTTTGTGGTTGGGGTGCGGAAGGTACCGACAACATCTGGCATGATGTGGATGCCAACGGTAACGAAATCAAAGCCGGTGTGGTGCCCATGTGGCATGCGATGAACCTTATGCATGCTGAAAAATTGGGTATTGACGGTATGCCAAGCTATGGCCCAGCGTGGGGCATGGATCCAAACAACCCGAAACACCTGATTGAAGGTAAATATGAGCGTGTGTGGAGCCAAGAGTTGCAAACGGCATGGCTTTGGAACGACACCAAAAAAGTGTTCCTGAGCATTGAAGATAAGGACTCACTGAAGCCAAAACTGGACTACATCGTCGATAACGGTTTAGGCGGCATGATGATTTGGGAGATGGCGGGTGACTACTCGTATGATGCGGTGAAACGCGAATACGTGATCGGTTCTGACATGACTTCTTATGCCCATGAAGTGTTTGCCGCGGCGAAGCCGATGGATATTCGTCATAACGATCTGCCACAACCAGACTCGGTGATTGACGTTACAGTATCGACCACTGAATGGCCAGAAGGTGATAGCAACTACCCAATCAACCCGAAATTGGTGTTTACCAACCACTCAAATGTGGCGATTCCGGGCGGCTCAACCATTGAGTTTCTGATGCCAACGTCAACCGGTGATATCGTCAAAGATTGGAGCGGTGCTGGTCTGAAAGTGATTGAAAGCGGTCATACCGGCAGCAACTTCTCGGTGAATGGTGAGAAGAAACTGTTCCACAAAGTGGCCGTGACACTGCGCTCAACCGAAACGATCCCTGCGGGCGGTGAGTACAGCGTCGATATGGTGTACTACACCCCAGTCTCTGGCGTGGCTAACGGCGTGCGCTTTATCGTGGGTAACGAAACGGTCGGCTTGAAGAAAGACTTCCCAACATTGCCAGCGTTTGAAGGTGCCACCGATGGCGGCAATGGTAACGAAGGTGGTGCGGGTCAATCTTGTGCCGATGCCGGCATCAACCCGAATGGCTTGAAAGTGTACCCAGAGTTTCCACGTGGCGACCACGCGGCAGGCGGTGACCAACTGATCCACAATGGTTCTGTATGGCAAGCCAACTGGTGGACGAACAGTACACCATCCAGCGCCGATGCATCATGGAAAGCGGTGTGCAAAATCTAAGTTAACTACCGTTCATGAAACATAAGCCCAGCCATTTGGCTGGGCTTTTCTATGCTTGGAAAAAGGGATAAGAAAAATGGAAAAGGCGTTTAACGCGCCAGCATGGGATAGGTGAAAAACAGCAAGTGAGCGAAGTTAAATAAGAAATGCACGCCAACACTGACCCAAAGACGTCCGGTAAAATGGAACACCAAACCATAGCCAAGCCCCGCAAGGGCGGCGAAGATCATTAGTAATGGACCACCCGCAAAATGGGCCATACCAAACAGCGCACTGGCGATCAAAAGTCCGGCAATGGCGCCAAACTGTTGCTGAGCCTTTTGCTGAATCAAACCACGAAATAGCGCTTCTTCTGCCACACAAGTAAATAGCAAATTGTTGAGTGCAAAAATCCACCACCATTCCGGCAATGACCATTCAAACGCCAGCGCGCCTAGCCAAACGGCGATCGGTAAGAGAGCAAATAAAGGTACTAAGGTCAGTAGTGTGGCCTTGATGTTTGGAGTTTTAGACTGCCCCAGTAGTGCTGGAAACGCGAGTAACAGTGCAAAAAACACCAGCGGTTTATCTAAATTTAGATAAAGGCTGAAAGGTGTACTGTGCGCACTGGCGAGCACTTTATCCAGCACTTTGAGGTTAGAAAAACCGGGTAGCCAATGGAGAAATAGCGCCAAACACCACAGCAGCAAAGCAACCCAAGCGGTCGTGCGCC
Organism: Vibrio sp. R-1; assembly: GCF_035615595.1. Lineage (NCBI taxonomy): Bacteria > Pseudomonadati > Pseudomonadota > Gammaproteobacteria > Vibrionales > Vibrionaceae > Vibrio > Vibrio sp. R-1. Next base: position 44,939 of record NZ_WPDC01000001.1, read on the forward strand.
AGTGTGATTGACCATTCGCAGCCAGATACGCCAGGGCAAAACCAACACAGATGATTCCAGCGCCAATGAAGGTGAGGTGACCACTTCCTAATGCACTGAGCAGAGTGATGATCAGTAGTCCCCAACTAACGCGGTGATAACGAGTGAAGCCCGCCATGATCGCTAAGGCCAGCGGTAGCCAAAGCAAAGCGGATGCAGAAAGTAACATATTGATATCCTATTTATTTCCTCTTGCTTCAAGAGCTTGAGGTATTTAAGGCAGGGATAATGACGTGCTAAGCTAGCAAGGACAAGCCACGAAGTCAGGCTTTCTTACTGGTTAAACCTGTTGAACAGCTATACCGTGAGCTTTTTTTGCACGTTGACAGTGATTGAATGTAACGATAAAACTCAAAAGTAACGAACCTTGAGTGTTTTTTGAGTTTTATTGTTGCTTACTGAGTGATTGAAGAAGGTAAATTATTCACGTCAACTTAACGAGGAGAATCTCAATGAAAGCACGTCATCTTTTACCTGTACTCGCCGCCGCGATCACTTTTCCTGCGCTGAGCAGCCCTGTCATGACGCTCACTAGCCAAGACATTCAAGAAGGCTCACGAATGGCGAAGCATTTTGTGTTTAATGGTTTTGGTTGTAGCGGTGATAATTTGTCGCCACAACTGAGCTGGAACAATGCCCCGAAAGGCACCAAAAGTTTTGCCATTACCGCTTATGACCCCGATGCACCGACTGGCAGTGGTTGGTGGCACTGGGTAGCACTGGATATCGCGGCGGATCAACACGCCGTGGCTCGTGGTGCAGCCAAACAACTTAAAGGAGTTCGTGAGCTGAACAACGATTACGGCTTTAGCGGCTTTGGTGGTGCGTGCCCTCCACAAGGTCACGGTATGCACCGTTATCAATTTACGGTTTGGGCACTCCCGTTTGAAAAAATGGAGATCCCACAAGGGGCTTCTAATGCTTTAGTGGGTTTTATGCTGCGCGCTAATGCGCTTGAGCAGGCCACGCTAACCGCAACCTATGTGAATGAATAATAAGGAAGAGAAATGAGCAAAGTGATCGTGCAGACTGGGCAGTTTAAAGGTTTGCGTAAACAGCCTCTGCATAATGTCTTGATCTATGCGCCCACCATTATTTGGGTAACACATGGACATAAACAGCTCTGGTGGCATGACACGACGCTCAATTTTCATTCTGCTGATTGGCTGATGTTGCCAGCCAATCAGTATCTTACCTTTGTGAATGTACCGCAGCAGGCGCAGTTTTATTCACGCACCTTGACCTTACATGAAGCGCCACCTGTAGAGTGGATAACTCAATCAAGTCAATATGAGCGAAATGAACAACCCAGAGTGAGAGTGACGGCTGCGCTGGCCTACTGTTTTGAGCTGCTTTACGAGATGAACCAACAATCGCTCAGTGAAGAGACACAGCGCCAGTTTGTGCTGGGTTTTTACGCGCAGCTGCGGGATGAGAAAGCGCTACATCTCCTGTTTCCAAGCGATAATGCCTCAATGCGAGAGCGTTTAGCGCGTTATTTAAGTGTTAATCCCGGTGATGAACACAATATTGAAACGGTTTCGGCGCATTTTGCGATGAGTCGAGCGACCTTGGCTCGCCATTTGGCAGCGGAAGGTACGGGTTTTCGAGAAGTGCTCAGTGAAGTGCGGATGAACTACGCGCTTGCGCTGCTGCAAGAGCTACGTCCTTTGATGGAGGTCGCGGTGGCTTGTGGGTATCAATCATTGACTCGATTTTCGGCGCGCTTTAAGCAGCAGTATCGGCTTACGCCTTATCAATATTTACAAACCATTACGGATAAGCCGGAAAAATAAAAAGAGCCACCTTAGGTGGCTCTTGAACTATGGATTACCGAGATTAAATGCCCGCGCGCTTTAGAAGGCCTGCCATCAACGCTGAGCTCGATTTCACTTGCTTAGATTTGTTGATCAGATTTTTCGCCAACGCTTGGTTATCAATGCTTTTGGCGATGTAAGACATCGCATGATAGAAATCGCTGGCAGATTTAATCTTGTTGGCGTCATTGAGTGGCGCAAGCAATTTTACCATTTCCGTGCCTTTCATTTTTTTCTCAGTGGCGTACGCTTCAACGGCATCCAGAACAAGATCGAGGTCGTTCATGGCTTCGGCACTTTCCACGCCATTCTTTTTCATCTCTTTTTGGTTACGTTTACGCAGCTGCTTGATCATAAACGCAGGTTTGTTAATTTTTCTAAAACCAAAATAACCCGCAGCAATCACGATGACGATCCCGCCGACCACATAACCCCAAATGGAGCCGCTTGACTCAACTACAGGTTGTACGGTTTGGGTGGCAAAATCGACGGTGGTAGAAACATCAGACATCTTACAAATCCTATCGGTGGCGCTTCGAAACAGAAGCTATTAATTAATCTGGCTGCCGAGTCGGCGCATTGCGGTGCATCAATCTTTATTGAAAGGGCGATTGAAAAGCACGTTTTTTTCACCAGCTTTGTGAACATCAATGGGGATGTACATCGACAAAACCAAGCTGATATCTGCAGACATCTCAGTTTGGTTGTCTAGTTTGCTGCGTGAGCTCACAAAAATGGTGATCTTTCTTCTCTGTACTCGGCGTGGGTATTGGCTTAGCTGGCTGCGCGACGCAGCCGATCATGCACGGCAAGCCACGCTTCACCTTGTGGTGGACGCTCTAACCAAATTTCATCTACGCCCCATTTATCCACTTCGGCCAGAGAGCGGTACAAGGCTTGGCCGTAGGCTTTGGCTTCTTGCGGCATCGGCTTGAGTAAACGCTGCTCGCTGGCTTGCAGCGCAGAGAGATGAAGTAGCGCGATGCGAAGCTCATCCGACTGAGTGGCAAGCTCGCGGGTTAGGTCATCAATCACCCTTAGGCGCGTTTTCGGTTGATAGTGGCTATCGACATTTCCCGGCACCGCAACTTGATGAACTTGTGGCTGCAGTACTTCTTGACCCAATACCGCGCTAAGTTCACTGGCCGTTATCGGGCCAGCGCGCAGCACACGAAAAGGTTTGCTGGTTAAATCGACAATCGTGGATTCCAAACCGTGTTGGCATTCGCCGCCATCCAAGACTGCGGCGAGTCTGCCATTCAAACCATCAAGCACCTGCTGGGCCGAGGTTGGGCTGAGTTTTTTGTAGGGGTTGGCCGAAGGTGCCGCCACCGCTAAGCGATGCGTCTTTAAAATGTCCAGCAAGACAGGATGAGCGGGAACTCGAATGCCGACCGATTCTAAACCGCCAGTCACAACAGGTGAAACCTGCTTAGCTTTGGGGAGCAAGAGTGTCAAAGGCCCCGGCCAAAACGCTTCGGCAAGTTGATACGCTTCTGGCGCAATATCGGTCGCCCATTCAGAGAGTTGTTCTGCCGACCCGAGATGGACGATCAACGGATGATTCGCTGGGCGACCTTTGGCACTAAAAATCTGCTTCACCGCTTCAGGTTGGGTGGCATCGGCCGCCAGCCCATAAACGGTTTCGGTCGGTATCGCAACCAGTTGGCCTTGCTTAAGTAACTGCGCTGCGCATTCAATATCAGCAGGTGTCATCGCTGAAAGCTGTTGGGTATTCAACAAAAAATCTCCGTGGTTCGGCATAACTTACTCGCATCATCCATTCACCGATGAAAGGGTGTCCGGTGTTTTGAAGGGCGGCATTCTAACAAAATTTGACCCAGATCCCTACTCAAGAATACTTTTGAACGATAAACCTTAGTATGGGTTTTATCGATAACTTTAAAACTAAAAGTGTGCACCGCTACCGTTTACATATCCGATAATGAACTACACTGAGGTTAAGGTATTGGTTTATATCGCAACCCTAACATTGGAATGAAAAAGAGATGGAGCAGAGTGTCGCATTTAACATTTCGACAATCGCCAAAATGGTCGGCAGCGATCTGGTAGAGCCTATGTTGGTGAGCTATCAAGAGAACACGCAAGCTCAGTTGACGAAATTAATCACGATTGTTGCAACGCAGTCCGTCAGTGAGCTGCATCGCTTGGCACACAGCATGAAATCCTCGGCAAGGTTCATTGGTAGTGATGCTCTGTCCGAATTCTGTTTTCAACTTGAGATGAAAACGGCCGCCGACCCAGAGTGGCATAGTGACTATGTGCGGCAAGTGGAAGAGTTATGCCAGCGAAGTCGCAATGTCCTTGAACAGATCGCCATCTATTTAGAACAGCAAAAAGTGAGTAATCGATGACTGCAGAAGCGATGAAGGTTGTTTGCGTCGATGACGACGATTTTATGCTCAAAGCGTTAGGACGTATGATTCGCCGCATGCGACCTGATTGGGAGATTGAGTTGGTTGAAGATGCTAACCATTGGGTGGCGGATGTAGAGCACGCGCCTAGCGTGGTGATTTCCGATCTGCTGATGCCGGGGAAAAATGGTGAAGCCTTGCTGACGGAATTACGTGCGCGTTGTCCTGAGACTATGCGGGTACTGTTAACCGGAGATACGACCCAAGAATTGCCTCGTAAAGCGCACACCTATGCGCAATTTGTGCTTCCTAAACCCTTTACTCACGAAGATTTTGAACATCTTTTCTTATGTGTCGAACGGCTGTATCGAATGCCGTTCAATATTGAATGCCGCAAGCGATTGGGGGCGTTAGAGGAAATTCCGATCCTGCCTAACTCCGTTCGTAAGTTACAACAAGTGATTGCTTCGCCAAATTGCAGTATGGACGCAATTGCGGAAACCATAGTTCATGAGCCTGTATTGGTGGCCAAAATCATTCAAATCGCCAACTCATCCTACTTTGGTTTTCGGCGTAATACCGATTCGCTGCATGAAGCGGTTGCGCGTTTGGGCGCGGTTTTGGTGGAGTCTATTGCCATCTCTTTGCTCGCAATTCATCCCAGTAATGTGAACTCAGCGGAAGATCATCAATGGGTGGCAGATTGCGCCTTCAAATCCAGCTCCATTGCCAGAGCATTGGTGAGAGAGTTGGGCTATCCGCGTCAGGATCAAGACCGGATTTTTGTGGCGAATTTACTGACCTCGATTGGCAAAATTCTGCTGCTCGAAGATGGTGCAAGTAAAAAAGAGTTTTTGGATTACTACCACTTACAGCCTGGGTATGCCGATTGTGATGTGATATCGGCATACATACTGATTATGTGGGGCTACGATATTGATATAGGGGATATCATTCTCAACCAAAGATTGACCTCGTTTAGCGGTGAGCATTTAGAGCAGCTAGGCAGCCTTTCATGTCTGGCGAATAGAATTGAAAATTGCAAACAAATCAATGAATACCGACAGCTTGTACAAGAAGCACCAGACTCAATACAAGGTGCGCTCAAGGAACTGGAAACTCAATTTTTTCCAGCTTAGTCAGTGAAATACTGAATTTTAAGGGAGTGAGTTTATGGCGATTCGACTAACGGTAGCTGATGATTCAAAGATGTCACGCAAGTCCGTGATTAGGGCGATTCCTGCCGGTTGGGATGTAGAAATAACCGAGGCTCAAAATGGAAAGGAAGCCGTAGAGAACTATAACAATGGCCTTGCTGATGTGATGTTTTTGGATCTCACCATGCCTGAAATGGATGGGATACAAGTCTTGGAACACTTTCACCGCATTGATGCGAAATGCTTAGTTATCGTGATTAGTGCGGATATTCAACCCTTGGTTCAGCAACGAGTTCGAGAGTTGGGCGCGCTGAACTTTTTGCAAAAACCACTCGATCCAGCGCAACTGGAACAGACACTTCATGAGGCAGGGTTGCTATGAGCATAGTACTTTCCGCAGATCACAAAGACGCATTGCAGGAATTCATGAACATCTCTATGGGCCGAGCCGCCAGTAAACTTGCGACCTTGCTTAATTTGCACGTCACCATCTCCGTACCCAACATTCGGGTCGCGACAGAGGAAGATATGCGTGCGCTGCAGTCTTATGCCGCTGATTATTATTACACCCGACAATCTTTCTACGGCGGAATGGATGGAGAACTGATCACCTTAATGAGCCGTTGCGGTTGTGAGCAAGTGGTCAATGACCTTAACCATTCGAAAGGTATGGCGGATGGATTAGTCAGTATTGAAGAGAGTATTTTGGATATCTCCAACATCCTTTCTGGGGCGAGTTTAAAAGGTCTATGTCAACAGATTGAATTGAAAACCAAAATTCAACCACCAGTCATCTTTGATCCGACCCATCAGCCTTTGCCAATTTTGCAATGGCGTCTGTCCTTGATTATGGAAATCAATTTTCTAGTTGAGAAGGCCTCTTTTTCTGCCAAAACCATCATCTGTTTTGCTGATAAAGAGTTAGATAAGGTATTTGCCCATCTCGACGAACTCTTGATGTAAGGATACGAGTATGGCAAAGAGTCGTTTATTGCTCTCTGAACTACTGGATCAACTCTCTTTTGCGCTCTGTATCGTGCGTAATGATTATGTGATCGTCAAAGTGAATGAATATTTTGAATCACGTGTCATTTTTGACGGTGAAGTCATGCAAGGGAAGAACATCCTAGAGCTATTCCCTGAATCCGCCGATTATTTAAAGCGTAAAATTGATACGGCGCTGGTGATTGAATCCTCCAGTTTCAGCAGTTGGGAGCAGAAACCGCATCTTTTGCCTTTCAAAAGTTCTCGCCCAGTGTCGGGTGAAGAAGAGCAGATGTACCAAAACCTCGAAGTGATCCCGATCCACAGTGAAGATGGGACGATAGAGCATGTCTGCCTCTGTGTGTATGACGTCACGATTCAAGCGAGCCAGCAACAGGAACTTAAGCGAGTATCGCAAAAGCTTGAAGAAGAACATCAATCCCAAAAAGTGTTAATCAAGAAACTGGAAGATGCACAAGGGCAATTAATTCAATCGGAAAAAATGGCCTCAATTGGTCAGCTTTCTGCGGGGATCGCCCATGAAATTAATAACCCAGTAGGCTTTATTACCTCGAACCTGCAAACGTTAAGCGACTACTTTAATAGCTTAGAGAAAGTGCTGAAAAGCATTACCCAGACGATTGGTCAGAGTAAAGACACGGCACTCAATGAAGCTTGTCAGAAGATCCTTAAACAAGGACAAGTAGATTTTATTTTGGAAGACACGGCGGAGTTGATTACCGAATCTCTAGAAGGCTCTTCACGCGTCATGTCGATTGTAAAAAACCTCAAAGAGTTCTCACACGTTGACCGTTCAGAGTGGAGTTACGCCAATCTAGAAAACTGTATCGAATCGACGTTGAAAATCATCAATAACGAGATCAAGTACAACATCACGTTGGAGAAACACTACGCGGCCAATGTGCCCGATGTTTTTTGTCAGCCGATGCAGATCAATCAGGTTTTACTCAACATATTGGTGAATGCCAGCCATGCCATCAAAGGCGAAGGGACGATCACCATTTCCTTACAATCTGCGGGGGACGATTTTGTTGAAATACACATTCGAGACACGGGATGCGGTATTCCGGAGGAGATCCGCGAGCGTATTTTTGAACCCTTCTTCACCACAAAACCTGTCGGTTCGGGGACCGGATTAGGTTTATCTGTCTCCTACGGCATTATCAATAAGCACAATGGTACGATCAGCGTCACCAGCGAAGTCGGTAAGGGTAGCGAATTCACCATTCGTTTACCGGTGAATCCCAGTGCAGAAGCGGTAGACAATACCGATGCCAAAGCGATGTAAATGGGGGCATTATGGTAGACAAACTACGCACTTCTGGCGCAGCTATGCGAGAACAAGGGAATGATTGCCATATCCCTTTTGCTCTGTTGGCCTTTATCAAGGTGCTGTTTTCCAATGTAAAGCCAAAGCGTAAGTTCGATAGTTTAATGACCACCATCAGCGATTTAGTGCCTGGGTGTCAGATTGCGTTACTTGAACGTCAATCCGACGAGCACTGGCGTATTATTCAAACCAGTAGCTTGACAGTGGAGACTCGCTTCAAAACCGCATTACCTCCATTTATTGAAGATGAGTGGTACTGCATGCCGAATGTGCAAGCGGAAAGGGTGTGGCGAGAGCATTACGCACACTGTTTTCCTGACTGTCAGAGCGCGTTAGCCGCGAAGTTTCACACCGCCGAAAATCATTATCTCCTGCTGATTATGCAGCCGATGTTGGATGGTTTTAATCATCCACAACGCGATGAGTTATATGCGCTATTTGATGTTACCAAAAGTGCGCTTTATTCCATGCTGCAATTTCGCAAAACCGTTATCGACAAGCATCAGGTTCAGCAAGAAGAAAAATTGGCATCTTTAGGTAAGTTAGCTGCTGGCGTCGCCCATGAAATCAATAACCCGCTTGGGTTTGTAATGAGTAACTTCAGTTTCCTGAATGAATACGTTGCTCAGATAAGGCAGCATCCACAAATTCAACCGATAGCCGACCCTAGGCTTCATGAGATGATCGCCGATAGTGAAGCGATCTTGATGGAGAGCTTAGAGGGACTGTCGCGGATCAAAAATATCGTTTCGAGCCTCAATGTGTACTCACATACGCATGAAAATATGGCAGAAATTGATATGCGTGACGTACTGAGTTCGGCACTGGCTTTGATTATTGGTGATCTGAAATACCGAGCTCAGTTTGTGTATCCCGCACCAGAAAAGCCTTATTACATTCGTGGCAGCTACAACAAGCTGCAACAAGTGTTTATCAACTTGATTATTAATGCGGTGCAATCCGTCTCTGCAACCCAAGAAGGGGTCGTGCGTCTTGAGCTCTGTGAAGTGCGTTGGCCGGGAGAAGGCATTCCACGCGTACAAGTGCTGATTGAAGACAATGGCAAAGGGATCAGTGCAGAGCACCTTGAAAAAGTGTTTGATCCCTTTTTCACAACTAAAAAAGTCGGTGACGGAGCGGGCTTGGGGTTATCCGTGGCACGTGAAATCATCGAAGAACACCATGGCAAAATAAAGCTCTGTTCGACAGAAGGGGTCGGAACGCGAGTCTTTGTGACACTGCCACAAGCGGTACGTGCTCAAGGAGCCTTCTGATGCAAAGCAACCGTGAAATTCTGCTAGTGGATGATGAACCTGCGGTGTTGAATGCCTTAAAGCGCGAGCTGCGCCCTTATTTCCCCCATCTGCACACCGCCACTTCTGCGCAAGAAGCGTTAGAGCTTTTAAAGCAACATCCAGTACAGATGGTGATTTCCGATTATCGGATGCCGGGCATGAATGGTGCGGATTTGGTGATAGAGATTAACCGCCGCTATCCGCACATTATGTCGCTTATCCTTTCTGGGCAGGCGGATATGAATGGATTATCGCGAGCCTTGAATGAAGGCGATCTGTACAAATTTTTGCTCAAGCCGTGGGAGCGAAATTATCTGCTGCAAACAATCTTGCAGTGTTTTAGTGAAAAAGAGCGCCGTGAAGAGTTTGATACTGTCTCTGGACTCAAAACATGGCAAGCACTCAACAAACAGGTCTCATTATTACAGTCACTGGCTGACCACCCCTATCTTGTGCTGATCATGGAGTGGACAGCGTCGCTGGATGATCTGCAAAAGCAAGCCATTTCGCAACATGTGATCCAGCAACTTCCAGAAACCGAGCACATCTATCAAGATGGGTCACGTTGGTTTTGGGTCACGCACCGCTTAACGCCTTGGTATAAAACATTATTTAAGTTAATTGATAGCTTTCAGAGCCCTGCGCCTTCAGAGAATACGGCCTTTAATTTTACTCAGCCTCCGCATTGGTGGATTGCCGATATTGAGTCTTGGCCTGATGTTGAGTTGAAGTTAGTCACTCCGCCCTGCGAGAAAAGCGCGTTGGTTGATCATATATCTATATTTTGGTTGGGCAATGCGGACGAGACGCTGGAAATTAAGCAGCTATTGAATATTTATCGTGACCTCCAACTCGGCCATTTTTGTGCCTTCTATCAGCCTCAAAAGCACATCGATTCTGGGGGCGTCGTAGCGTTTGAAGCCTTAGCCAGACGAGTGATTGGCAAAGGATTGTATGAAATGCCCGATCGTTTTTTCCCGATCTTGGAAAAGTACCATTTGATCCCGACGTTAACTGAAGTCATGGTGCGCGATATTTTGACCTTTTTAACGACGGAAGATGCGGTCTTACAAGACATCACCATAGGGGTAAATATTCCGGGAAAAATGCTCACTGACGGCAGTTTTTATCGTTTGTTACTGAGCGTAGCGGAGGAGAAGCAAGCGCAACATGCGTTGCATCGACTCTCGGTTGAGATCACGGAACACGATTTGATTGCGGATTTTGATGCCGCTAAACATGAGATTTATAAGCTAAAATCATTAGGAATACGCTGCGCGTTAGATGATTTTGGTACGGGATATTCTGGTTATGAGTACTTGTGTGAAATTCCGTTTGATGTGGTGAAAATTGATGGGCGATACATTCAAAGTTTGGGTAAGGCGGAATCAAGTACGGTCATTTTACAATCGATGATTTCTAGCATTAAATCCTTGTCTATGCAGGTGATTGCCGAATGGGTCGACTCAGATCAGCAATATCAAATTTTACAAGAGATGGGATGTGACCTGGTGCAAGGCTATTTAGTTAGCCCGGCTATTTCACCACAACAAGTCCTGAACTATCTCCATAACAAACTATCTCCATAAAAAATAGGGGAGCGCTATGCAAATGGATAACATGCACGATGAGAAGTTAAACGTCCTGTTACTTGATGATGAAAACGATATTTTGAAAGCGCTTAACCGTGTGTTGCGGATGGATTACAACGTAGTGACCTTCGATAACGGCGCTGATGCGTTGGAATATCTGCAGGAAAACCCAATCCACATCATCATCTCGGATATGCGTATGCCTGAGATGGATGGTGCAGATTTTCTTGCCAAAGCGCGAGAAATGCAGCCTGATACGGTGCGTTTGCTGCTCACCGGATATGCGGATATTCAATCGACAGTACGTGCGGTTAACGCAGGAGGGATTCATACCTACATCAGCAAACCTTGGGACAACGAAAACCTCAAGCTCATTGTAGGAAAAGCCGCCGAGTTTTATCGCTTAAGTCGGGATAAAGAGCGCCTGACTATTGAATTGGAAGAACGTAATAAAGAACTGGAAATTGCCAATCAAGCATTAGCTGCGAATAACTTGAAGCTTTCGCACTTTAATCAAGAGTTGGAGACGAAAGTACAAGAGCGTACTGTCGCCTTACAAGAGAGCAATAAACGCTTAGAAGTCTCGCTCGCTTCACGCAATAAAACGTTTAAAGATATTTTGGCTATGGTGACCGCGATTATCCAGCATCGCACGGGGTTCCCTGCGGATCATGCAGAGCGGATCGCGAATCAGGCCAAATCAGTGGCACTTAAGTTAAAATTACCTGAAGCAGTTGCCAGTCATGTTTATTTATGTGGGCTCATGCATCAAATCGGCCTGATCGCTGAAACCAATAATGACTGGAAAGTGGTCAAGGTGCATCAGGATTCGGAGATCCCCATTACCCCGAACGTGAATCCGATTTTGGGTGCAGAAATTGTGGGTCGAATTAAGCGCTTTGAACCGCTGATGGAAATTATCCGTCATCAAGATGAGCTGTATGATGGTACAGGGAAGCCGGATCATTTACGTGGTGAGCAAATTCCGATTGGCGCGCGGATCATAAAAGTCGTCAAAGATTATGACTTCTTCGTCGCGGGGGCGAATAACCCAAGACGCATGCACACCAAAAGTGCGCAAGGCTATCTGCGTCAGCAGTCCGAAGTCTATTACGATCCTAAAGTTGTGGAAGCCTTTATTACGATTGTAAGTGCGGTGACTCGAATTGAAGAGGGTATGGAGCTGTGTGTCAGCCTGAGCGAAGTACGTCCGGGCATGGTTATCAAACGTGATATCTATCTGCCCAACGGCAATTTAATGCTGACGGCTGGCAACGCAATGAGTGAACCTTTATTACGTAAACTCAAAGAGTTAGAGCAAGAGATGAATATGCCGATCCCCGTTTATATAGGATAAGGACATAGGATAAGGATTCGTCAGGTCGTTACGGTTTGTTGGGGGCTAACGGTAGAGTAATTAACACTCGGGTGCCTTGTCCCAGTTCACTAAAGAGTTGTATGTCGCCATCGTATTTTTTGATGCTGCTGTAGGCCTCGGTTAAACCGAGGCCTACACCTTTACCCACATCATGAGTGGTAAAGAAGGGGTCAAAAGCGTGCTGTTTTTCTTCGATACTCATACCGCGGCCAAAATCGCGCACCTCAATTTCTAACTGTTGATGATCATGACGCAGCGAAAGTTCGATACGGATCATTGGGTCATCGGAGGCGTAAGCTTGATAGGCGTTATTTAAAATCGCACTCAACGCGGTCACGAAATCGTTGCTGTAGCAATAAATCAACGGTGGATAGAGGGTTTGTTCTTTCCAGACTACCCACTCTCGCAATCCGCAAATTTGAATGGCTTGTTCCACTAAGCTGAGTGGAGAAACCCAACTGCTGTCATGGGGTGTGGGTTCGGCTTGGCAACGCTGAACTTTATCGACGATCGTTTTTATCCGGTCAACACAGTGCAGTGCATCTTTAAGGCTTTCCTCAATCCCTGAAAAACTTTCTTCGAGATAAAGCGCATTTTTGGTTTGGCTTAACTTATCTTGAAAATCACTTCCGCTCAGCAGGATATCAATCTGTTCAAATCCTATCTTAAGCTGGTTAAAGTCTTGTTGGAGTAGCTGCAAGTGGCTTTTCAATGCGCCATTGGGGTTGTTAATCTCATGAGCAAAGCCTGCAGCCAGTGTACCAATCGAAATCATTTTCTCAGTTTCAACCAGCTTATCTTTCATTAAAGTGAGCTTGGTATTCATCTCTTCCAGTTGCTGATTTTTTGCGAGTAGGGTTTCCGTACGCTGGTTAACCTTATCTTCAAGCTCTAAATTCCACTGCTCGAGTTGTTGTTGGTAATCTCGCATGGTCGCTTCTGAATGGCGCAGCGATTGCACCATTTGTTGAAAAGAGTGGGCGACGCGACTGATTTCATCATGACCTTGGATTTCAAGCAGGACTTCACGATTGCCGAAGGTGATTTGATCGGTTGCGGTTTTGAGTTCCGTTAAACGTCGGGTTAAGGCATTCCCCAACAAGTAAGAGAACAGAGCGACTAAGCCCATTTCCCCTAGCACAATCAGTAGTGTCCATTTACGGGCGTGAGCGAGTTGTTGCTCAAGATAGGAGAGGTCAAAGCCGATAAATACGGTACCAAACAGAGTGCCGCTGACCTCGATCACGTCATTGGCGGTATAAATGGGCTGGAGATGAGAAAAGTCCTGGTCATTAATCGTGTGGTAAGCGTCGTATAAATCACGGTTGCCTTTAAAGGTTAAAAGTTTTCCATGGGGATTTTCGACCGCGACATAGACGATGTCTTGATTGGACATCATTAATGTAGCGGCAGAGTCGATACTGGCCAGATCGTAAGCCAGTACTGGATTCTTCACCATAGTAGCAAACAGAGCAATGGTCGTTTGGGCGCGCTTTTGTAATCCATCATAGTTGGTGGACTCAAGATAGCTTAGGGTGAAGGTGATCAAAATCGTCAGCAACAAAGCTTCGATCAACGCCACACCAAGCATGGTCTTTAAGCGTATCGACATCGCTTATTCCTTAAGCAGATGAGAGAGGGTTTGGATGTCTAATTCACGGATGTCGTCCCAATCACTGTCTTGTGCAGCTTCAATGCCGGAAAAACCAATTGCTTGAAGCTGCAAGCGTCCTTTCTCGGTTTGAGCAAGGTTGAGTAATGCATTTTGCACAGCGGTCACCTGATCTGGCTTCAGTTTTGGATGATAGGCGAAAGCGTGCGGCGTAAAACTGGGGCTTTCCCACAATATCTTTAGTTGGCTAGTGATGGCCTTCGGGGCATTGTCAAATGTGCGTTTAATACCACCACCTGCGACAAAAAAGCCATTCGCCACATTCAAGTAAACGGAATCGTGTGAGGAGACATATTGAGACTCAATATTTATCCCTTCTTTTTTTAACAGCGCTTGAGGAATGATGGTGGCAGCAAAGGCAGCAGGAGAGGGAAAGGCGAGACTTTTTCCATCGAGATCTTGTATGGACTTTATCGGGCTCTCCTTTGCAACCACTATGATGCCTTGTAGCTTCTGATCTTTTTGCTTGGCCAGCGCGACATACCCCGGCTGTTGATGAAAGAAGATGTAGTGATAAGGATTCATGTACACCAAATCATACTCGCCATTTAGCACTCGCTGTTCAAATTCAGGAATGGTCACCGCGGTATGAAATTCGATAGAAAAGCCCGTTGTTTCAGACAGGTTTTCTAGAATCGGCACCCAACGCTTCGCTAATTCCTCAGGGGATTGTTGTGGCACGACGCCAAAAGAGAGGGTGGAAGCCCAAGTGAGAGATGACATACACCAGACGAACACAAACCAGCAGTAGCGCATAAAGTTACCTTAGGGTTTCTAATACTAATGGGTTAAGTATAGAAAATGGTTGATCAGCTTGATGATTATTTTCTGGTAAAGAAAATTGTGGTTAGAGTTTATTCGATCTGTTCAGCAAAATTTACGTTTTTACTCGAGCTTCAATGATACGTTTGAAGGAGGTTCACAAGTCTCTTATTTATACCAAACGATTGCTTAAAAATTAGGTTTGACACTGCTCACGTTTTTGTATGGTGAGATAGCGCATTGTCATTAAGAGTTGGTGTGTTTGTGTACAAAATGTTAAATAGATCAGAGTTATCTAGCATAATGCGCTGTACATTGAGGGCGCACTAGATAATCTGGCACATTGTCTGTTTAGGCCTGCTTCCACGCTCTAATCCGCTAGAGATAATCATGAGTGGTGAAGTTTTTTACTAATGTCTGAGAAAACCAAAGAGGATAGTCTGTTTTTAAGACATTTTTATGGCAAATTAATTCAATGATTGCTAGTGTGTGCCGCAATCCCTGTCAGGTGTAAGTTGTTTTTGTTTAAAACTTATACGACAAACGACAACAATCAGCCGTTCTGAATACCTGACATGGAAGTCATGGATGCAATATTAAAACTTGGAGTTTATGCATGTATAAGAACAAAATCACCCAGGCACTGCTGTTAGGTGCTGGTTTAGCGGTGGCTACCACGTCATTCACCTCTTTTGCAGCGAATGTTCCTGCTGGTACCAAACTTGCTCCTGTTCAAGAGCTGGTCCGTGGTAACGGTACTGAAGTCGCGTCGCTTGATCCGCACAAAACGGAAGGTGTTCCTGAGTCCAACGTGATTCGTGATCTGTTAGAAGGTCTGGTAAACCAAGACGCTAACGGTAACGTGGTTCCGGGTGTCGCTGAAAGCTGGGAAACGACAGACAACAAAACCTTTACTTTCCATATTCGTAAAGATGCGAAATGGTCTAACGGTGACCCTGTTACTGCACACGATTTCGTCTACAGCTTCCAACGTGCTGTCGATCCTGCAACCGCTTCTCCTTACTCTTGGTATATGGAATACACCAAGATGAAGAATGCGAAAGAAATCATTGCCGGAGAGAAAGACAAATCAACACTGGGCGCGAAAGCAGTTGATGATCATACTCTGGTTTTTGAGTTGGAGACTGCCGTTCCTTACTTCGTGATGATGATGGGTCACACAACGGTGAAACCGATTCACAAAGCGACAGTAGAAAAATTTGGTGATCAGTGGACCAAACCTGAAAACTTTGTCGGTAACGGTGCTTACGTTCTCGACAAGTGGGTGGTTAACGAGCGTTTAGAGCTCAAGCGTAACCCTCAATACTGGGACGACAAAAATACTGTTCTGAATAAAGTGACTTATCTGCCCATCGAAAACCAAGTGGCAGAGATGAACCGTTTCCTATCGGGCGAAATTCAGATCACGAACGAACTGCCACTTGAGCACTTCAAACGTCTGAAAAAAGAGCATCCAGAATCTGTTCAAGTACAAGGCCAACTCTGTACTTATTACTACGGCTTCAATAACAAAAAGCCACCATTTGACGATGTTCGCGTACGTAAAGCCCTTTCTTACGCGATTGACCGTGATGTGGTTTCTGATGCGATTCTAGGCCAAGGCCAAAAACCGGCTTACTTCCTGACTCCGGAAATCACCGCAGGATTTAGCCCAGAAATGCCAGCTTACGGCAAAATGACTCAGAAAGAGCGTATTGCAGAAGCGAAGAAACTGCTGGAAGAAGCGGGTTACAACAAATCTAACCCTCTGAAATTCACTCTGCTGTACAACACCTCAGAAAACCACAAGAAGATTGCAACTGCGATCCAATCTATGTGGAAAACTTCTCTGGGCGTTGATATCGCACTGGAAAACCAAGAGTGGAAAACCTACCTAGATACTCGTCGTCAAGGCAACTTTGATGTGACTCGTGCGGGATGGTGTGGTGACTACAACGAAGCGTCTTCTTTCTTGACTCTGATGTTGTCGAGCAACACTTCAAACGATCCGCAGTACCACAGTGCTGAATACGACGCCGTGATTGAAAAAGCGAAGAAGTCAACTTCTGAAGAAGAGCGTCAAAAACTCTATGCGGATGCAGAGAAGTTGTTGGCTCGTGATATGCCAATCGCGCCAATCTACCAATACGTAAGATCGCGTCTTGTTTCTCCAACCGTCGGTGGCTACCCATCGAATAACGCGGAAGACAAGATCTACGCCAAAGATCTTTATATCAAAGCTCAATAATAGAGCCATATTCCTAACGAGTTGAAGTTGCAGTGATGACTGCAACTTCATTCGTCGGGGACAAAACTATAAATAACGTAGACGCTGCATGTGAAATTCACGTGCAGGGTCTTTGCATTTCCTTGTCACAGATTGAAAGAGTGAGCTTATGCTTAAATTCATAGCAAAAAGGATATTTGAAGCAATTCCAACGATGTTGGTGTTGATTACTATATCTTTCTTTCTTATGCGCTACGCGCCAGGTAACCCATTCTCTTCAGAACGCCCTCTGCCGCCAGAAGTGATGGCCAACATCAATGCAAAATATGGTTTAGATAAACCCGTTTCTGAACAGTATTTAACCTATTTAACCAACATTGTTCAGGGTGATTTTGGCCCATCGTTTAAGTACAAAGACTATACGGTGAATGAGCTTATCGCCAGTGCACTGCCTGTTTCCGTGAAAATTGGTCTCGCCGCATTTGTGTTTACTGTGATCATGGGGGTAACGGTCGGAACCATTGCCGCCTTGAAGCAGAATACGTGGATAGACTACACCATCATGTCGACCGCCATGTTAGGGGTGGTGATGCCCTCGTTCGTTTTAGCGCCAGTGCTCATATATATCTTCGCTATCCAGTTTAGTTTATTCCCTGCCGGTGGCTGGCAAGACGGTGGGTTTGAGTATATGGCGTTGCCGGTTTTGGGTATGTCACTGCTCTACGTCGCGACATTTGCGCGTATTACTCGTGGTTCGATGATTGAAACCTTGAACAGTAACTTCATTCGTACCGCACGTGCGAAAGGTTTGAGCTATGGCTATATCGTGGTCAAGCATGCGTTAAAACCTGCACTGCTGCCTGTGGTTTCTTACATGGGACCCGCTTTCGTCGGTATCATCACAGGTTCGGTTGTTATTGAGACCATTTTTGGTTTGCCCGGCATTGGCAAGCTCTTCGTTAACGCCGCCTTCAACCGGGATTATTCTCTGGTGATGGGGGTAACGATCCTGATCGGTTTCCTATTTATTCTGTTTAACGCGATTGTCGATATTCTCCTCGCTTACATCGATCCGAAGATTCGCTACTAATAGGACTTAGATAATGTTGACGAAAAAAGAAAATTTAGCGGCGATTGAAAACTTCTCACAAAACCTTGAGATTCAAGGTCGCAGCCTGTGGCAAGACGCGCGTATTCGCTTTATGCGTAACAAAGCCGCGATGGTCAGTCTGTTTGTTTTGATGTTAATCACCTTGGCAGTCGTCTTTCTGCCGATGTTTTCCGCTTACAGTTATGAAGATACGGACTGGTATGCCATGCACGCCGGACCTTCAGCGGAGCACTGGTTTGGTACTGATGCTCTTGGTCGCGACCTCTTTGTGCGCACGCTCGTGGGTGGTCGTATCTCACTGATGGTCGGCATCATGGGGGCATTGGTCGCAGTACTGATCGGTACACTGTATGGCGCGGCCTCAGGTTTTATCGGTGGCCGAACTGACCGTGTGATGATGCGTATTCTGGAAATTCTGTACGCTATCCCATTCATGTTCTTGGTGATTGTATTAGTGACGTTTTTTGGTCGTAACATCGTACTGATCTTCGTCGCGATTGGGGCAATCGCATGGCTGGATATGGCGCGTATTGTGCGCGGCCAAACCTTGAGCCTACGTAGCAAAGAGTTTATCGAAGCGGCGCATGTGTGTGGTGTGAGTAAGTGGAACATCATTACGCGCCATATTGTGCCAAACGTATTGGGCATTGTAGCGGTTTACTCCACCCTGCTGATCCCAAGCATGATTTTGACCGAATCTTTCCTTTCTTTCCTTGGTCTTGGTGTTCAAGAGCCGATGACAAGCTGGGGCGCGCTGTTACAAGAGGGCGCTAACACAATGGAAGTGGCTATTTGGCAACTGCTATTCCCCGCCGCATTCATGGTGTTGACCTTGTTCTGCTTTAACTATGTCGGCGACGGCCTTCGTGACGCGCTCGATCCAAAAGACAGATAAACCAAGAAGAATAAAAAGGAAGCAATGATGAGTTTATTAGATGTCAAAGATCTGCGCGTAGAATTCTCTACCCAAGACGGTATTGTCACCGCAGTGAACGATCTCAATTTCTCTCTTAAGCAGGGAGAAACTTTAGGTATTGTGGGTGAATCCGGCTCAGGAAAATCACAAACCGTATTTGCCATCATGGGCCTACTCGCCAAAAACGGCAAAATCACCGGTAGCGCGAAATTTGAGGGTAAAGAAATCCTCAACTTGCCAGAGCGTGAACTGAATAAAGTGCGCGCCGAGCAAATCGCGATGATTTTCCAAGACCCAATGACTTCACTCAATCCCTACATGAAAGTGAGCGATCAGCTGATGGAAGTGCTGATGTTGCACAAAGGTATGGGGAAAGCGGAGGCGTTTGAAGAGTCAGTACGCATGCTGGAAGCGGTAAAGATCCCAGAAGCGCGTAAGCGTATCACCATGTATCCGCATGAGTTTTCAGGCGGTATGCGTCAACGGGTGATGATCGCGATGGCTTTGCTGTGTCGTCCGAAACTGCTGATTGCCGATGAACCGACCACCGCACTTGACGTTACTGTTCAAGCGCAAATCATGGAGCTGCTTAACGAACTGAAACGTGAGTTCAATACCGCAATCATCATGATCACCCACGATCTGGGGGTTGTGGCTGGCTCTTGCGATAAAGTGCTGGTGATGTATGCCGGCCGTACTATGGAGTACGGTTCAGTAAACGATATTTTCTACAACCCAAGCCACCCTTACGCAGAAGGTTTGCTGAGCGCGATCCCGCGCTTGGATACCGAAGGGGAAGTATTGCCGACGATTCCGGGCAACCCACCTAACTTGCTGCGTTTGCCTGTCGGCTGTCCTTATCAAGAACGCTGCCATCGCGTGACGGATCGCTGTAAGCGAGAGGCTCCGATCTTGCTGCCGTTTGGTAACGGCCGTCAACGTGCGTGTTTTTCTGATTGGGAGGCTTGGACAAAATGAGCGTAGAGAAAAAATTATTACTGGACGTTAAAGATCTTAAAGTCCATTTCAACATTACCCCGAAATCGGCATGGCCGTGGACCAAACCCGTTACCTTGAAAGCGGTCGATGGGGTTAACGTGCGTCTGTATGAAGGCGAAACCTTAGGGGTAGTGGGTGAGTCTGGTTGTGGTAAATCGACGTTTGCACGCGCCATTATTGGTTTGGTGCAAGCGACTCACGGTGAAGTGGTGTGGTTAGGTCAGGATTTAACACGTATGCAGGAAGTCAAACGCCGTGCAACGCGTAAGCAAATCCAAATGATCTTCCAAGACCCTCTGGCATCGTTAAACCCGAGAATGACGGTCGGTGATATCATTGCCGAGCCACTGCAAACCTTCTATCCCGAGCTTTCCAAGCAAGAAGTGAAAGATCGGGTAAAAGAGATGATGGCCAAGGTTGGGTTACTGCCTAACGTGATCAACCGTTATCCGCATGAGTTTTCAGGCGGTCAGTGTCAGCGTATCGGTATTGCTCGCGCGCTGATCCTCAAACCTAAGATGATCATCTGTGATGAACCGGTTTCCGCTCTGGATGTGTCGATTCAGGCTCAGGTCGTTAACCTTCTCAAAGAACTGCAAAAAGAGCTCGGTTTAAGTCTGGTGTTCATCGCGCACGATCTCTCGGTGGTAAAGCACATCTCAGATCGCGTGTTGGTCATGTATTTGGGCAATGCGGTAGAGTTGGGTGTCTCTAAAGAACTGTTTGCCAACCCTAAACACCCTTATACCAAGGCATTAATGTCTGCAGTGCCTATTCCTGACCCCAACATCGAACGCAATAAGACCATTCAGATGTTGGAAGGGGATCTGCCTTCACCGATGAACCCGCCATCGGGTTGTGTGTTCCGTACTCGCTGCCCTCAAGCAACCGCAGAGTGTGCGAAGACGAAACCAGTGATTAAAGGTTCGGATATTCACTCAGTCTCTTGTTTATACGCTGAGGCATAAATTCAGCCTGTGACGGGCCAAGCGCGATTCCTCGTTCGGATCGCGCTTTTTTTTGTATTCGAATATTTTGAACAACACGACCAATCGCCTTGGGTTAAGTGGCGTGCCCAGTTGCTTATAATGCCTAAAAGATGAGAATTTGGGGGCAAGATGGGCAAGCTAATTAAAGGCAAATGGCACGATGTTTGGTACGACACCAAACAACATGATGGCGAATTTATACGCGAAGATGCAGGGTTTCGTGACTGGGTGAAAGCGACGCCTGATGCGCAATTTGCTGCAGAATCTGGCCGTTATCATCTCTATGTCTCTTTGGCGTGTCCGTGGGCACATCGCACCTTGATTTTTCGTGCTCTCAAAGGGCTGCAAGCGCATATTGATGTGACGATTGTCTGTCCGGATATGCTCTCACATGGTTGGCAGTTTGGTATACCAGAGCCGCTGTACGGCTACACTCAACTACATCAACTCTATACCCATGCTAAAGCCGATTACACCGGACGAGTCACGGTGCCTGTGTTGTGGGATAAAAAGCGGCACACGATTGTGAGCAATGAATCTTCCGAAATCATCCGCATGTTCAACAGTGCGTTTAATGAGTTAACGGGCAATCAAACCGATTATTACCCTCAAGCGCTGCGCACAGTGATTGATGAGTGGAATGAGTTCATCTATCCCAACATCAACAATGGGGTATATCGTTGTGGTTTTGCGACCACGCAAAAAGCCTATGAAGAAGCGTTTGAAGCGCTGTTTGCGGCGTTGGATAAAGTTGATCAGCATCTGGCAACGCATCGCTATTTAGCGGGAAACCAAATCACCGAAGCGGACTGGCGTTTGTTTACCACCTTAGTGCGTTTTGATGCGGTGTATGTCGGGCATTTCAAATGTAACCGCCAGCGTATTGCGGATTACCCACATCTGAGCGGTTATTTAAGGGAGTTATACCAAGTCCCCGGCATCCAAGAGACGGTCGATTTTTACCACATTAAACGCCATTACTATTTCAGTCATACCACGATCAACCCCACTCAAGTGGTGCCAGTCGGGCCGCAAGTGGATCTACTCAGTCCACACCAGCGTGAACGAATTGGTTGAAAAGGGTAGAGAGCAATCTATAAAGCGCATAAAAAAGCCCCCGAAGTCGGGGGCTTTTGCCTATTTATCACCAGAAAAGCTTACTGAGACTAGCGCTTATTTCTGCTCTTGACCCGCTTGGATAGCCGTCAGGGCGATGGTGTAGACGATATCGTCAACCAATGCGCCACGAGACAGGTCGTTAACTGGCTTACGCATACCTTGCAGCATAGGACCGATAGACACTAGATCCGCTGAACGTTGTACCGCTTTGTAAGTCGTGTTACCTGTGTTCAGATCTGGGAATACGAATACGGTCGCTTTACCTGCCACTGGCGAGTTAGGCGCTTTAGAAGCCGCTACGTTTTCCATGATTGCCGCGTCGTATTGCAAAGGACCATCAATCACGAGATCTGGACGTTTCTCTTTGGCGATGCGAGTTGCTTCGCGCACTTTATCAACGTCTGCACCTTGACCAGAAGTACCGGTCGAGTAAGAGATCATCGCTACGCGAGGCTCAATACCGAAGGCCGCTGCAGAGTCGGCAGACTGGATAGCAATCTCAGCCAGTTGCTCTGCGTTTGGATCTGGGTTGATCGCACAGTCACCGTATACCAGTACCTGATCAGGCAGCAGCATAAAGAAGATCGATGAAACCAGAGACGCATTCGGCGCAGTCTTGATGATTTGTAGTGGTGGACGAATGGTGTTTGCTGTGGTGTGAACCGCACCAGAAACCAGACCGTCAACTTCGTTACGCTCAAGCATCATAGTGCCGAGAACAACGGTATCTTCCAGTTGCTCGCGCGCCACCACTTCAGTCATGCCTTTGCTCTTACGCAGTTCAACCAGACGTGCTACGTATTTCTCTTGTGCCACTTTTGGATCGATGATTTCGATACCAGAGCCGAGTTCAACACCTTGCTGAGCAGCAACACGCTTGATCTCTTCTGGGTTACCCAGAAGTACACACTGTGCAATACCGCGTTCAGCACAGATAGCAGCTGCTTTCACAGTACGTGGCTCATCACCTTCTGGCAGTACGATACGCTTGTTCGCGCTACGAGCCAATTCAGTCAGCTGGTAACGGAAGGCGGGTGGGCTCAAGCGACGAGACGCTTGCGCACCTTCAGTCAGAGAGTCTACCCATGGGCCGTCAATGTGGCTTGCCACGTGTTCGCTGATGAATTCGATACGCTCTTTGTCATCGGCTGGAACTTCAAGGCTGAAGCTTTGTAGGTTCAGCGACGTTTGCCAAGTGTTGCCTTGCGCTTTGAAAATGGGCAGACCCGTGTCAAAAGCAGGCTTACATAGGTTAACCAGTTCACGTGGGATGTCGTAGCCGCCAGTCAGCAGTACTGCACCGATTTCTACACCGTTCATTGCTGCGAGTGCCGCAGCCACAATCACGTCAGGGCGATCAGCGGAGGTTACTAGGAGTGAGCCCGGTTTGAAGTGCTCAATCATGTTCGGGATAGAGCGAGCACAGAAAGTGATGCTCTTGATACGACGAGTATTGATATCACCTTGGTTGATGATCTCAGCTTTCAGGTGCTTCGCCATATCGATAGCACGAGTCGCAATCAGGTCGATGCTCCATGGCACACAGCCCAGCACACGAATTGGGCTGGTGTTGAAGATCTGCATCACTTCAAGGTTAGCTTGTTTCGCATGGTCAGCGTCATCAAAGATCTCTGACAGGTCAGGACGAGTACGGCCAGCTTCATCAACAGGGGCATTCAGCTTGTTGATGATAACGCCAGAGATGCTCTTGTTCTTGGTGCCACCAAAGTTAGAGCACGCGACTTCAATGCGCTCTTTCAGTTGGGTTGGGTTATCCGTTCCCGGAGTGGCAACGAACACAATTTCTGCACCGAGAGTGTTGGCGATCTCCGCGTTCACTTGGTTAGCAAAAGGGTGCTTACGCGTTGGAACCAGACCTTCGATCAGAGTCACTTCTGCATCTTTGTTGATCTGGTTGTAACGCTCAACCACGGTTTCCAGCAGAACGTCCATCTTCTCGCTACCGATCAGAGTCTCGGCGGCAGACATACTCATCGGCTGGCCGATCTTGATGTCGCTGTTGCGGCTCATGACAGTAGACGTCAGGTCAGGTTGATCATCGCCAGTACGTGGCTGCGCGATAGGCTTATAGAAAGAAACGCTAACCCCTTTACGCTCCATGGCGCGCAGGAGACCCATGCTCACGCTGGTCAGACCGACGCCAGCGCTGATTGGGATAAGCATAATAGTACGGGACATTGGTAAAGTACCTCAACACTATTGATACCAATCTAAGGTGCTTAGATTGAAAGTGACAAAGCTCAAACGCAGGACAGGCTTACGCTGAGCCCCTAAATGACACTGGCTAACCTGAGTTAGCCAGTGTAAGTCGTATTAGATGTTCGTCAGACGAGCTGTATCTTCTGCAATCACTAACTCTTCGTTAGTCGCGATAACCATCGCTGGGATACGGCTGTCTGCAGTGGTGATCACACCTTCACCGCCGAAACGGGCTTTCAGGTTTGCTGCGCTGTCAACGGTGATACCGAAGATCGCTAGACGGTTCAGAACCATTTCACGGATTGGCGCAGAGTTTTCACCGATACCACCAGTGAAGGTGATCGCGTCCAGACGGCCGTCTAGGCTTGCTGTGTAGCCAGCAACGTATTTCGCTAGGCGGTGACAGAATACGTCCATTGCGCGAGTTGCTTCTTCTTTTTGGCCGTAGTTGTCTTCAACGAAACGGCAGTCAGAAGTCACTTCAGTCAGACCCAACAGACCCGATTCTTTGGTCAGCATGGTGTTGATTTTCTCAACTGAGTAACCCAGCGTGTCGTGCAGGTGGAAAATGATCGCAGGATCGATATCACCACAACGAGTACCCATCACCAGACCTTCCAGTGGAGTCAGACCCATAGATGTGTCAACCGATTGGCCGTTTTTGATCGCACACACAGAAGCACCGTTGCCTAGGTGGCAGTTGATGATGTTCAGTTCGTTTGCCGGTTTGCCCAGACGCTCAGCCGCTTCACGTGCGATGAACAGGTGAGACGTACCGTGCATGCCGTAGCGACGAATACCGTGCTCTTTGTACAGGTTGTATGGCAGAGCGTACAGGTACGCTTCTTCTGGCATTGTTTGGTGGAACGCAGTGTCGAATACCGCAACGTTTTTCAGCTCAGGGAACGCTTTTTGCGCCGCTTTGATACCGATGATGTGTGCTGGGTTGTGCAGTGGAGCGAGTGCTGCACAATCTTCGATGCCTTTCAGTACAGCGTCGTCAATCAGTGCAGATTGAGTGAACTGCTCACCACCGTGTACCACGCGGTGACCGATCGCTTTCAGTTGAGCTGCCAGTTCTGGTTTAGAAGCAAGAATAGTTTCAACGATGAAAGACAGAGCTTCATCGTGTGCAGCGCCTTCGCCCAGTTGAGCTTCGTGCTTGCCGTCCAATTTCCACTTGATACGAGCTTCAGGAAGGTGTAAACATTCAGCAAGACCTGAAAGATGTTGTTCACCGCTTTGAGCGTCAACAACTGCGAACTTAAGTGAAGAACTACCGCAGTTTAAAACTAAAACCAGCTTAGACATGAGTGACTACCTGTAATAATCGGTTGGGATAAAAAAATCAGTACCAAGAGTAGATGACGCCTCGATGAATGCGCCCTAATCTCGGTCAATAAAACGTCAATTTCCGTATCGTGAAGACGTGACAAAGTCAGTATAAGTCGTCGATGCAATCCGTGCAGGAATCGTCTCAACGTTGCCTAAATTGTAAATAAGGGCAACAATGAGATTGAGAGTCCGCAAAGCATAGCGATAATGGACAAATATAACAAAAAAAATTTGAATCAATATTAGCTTTTGTCAAATTTTTGCGTCTTTTGTTGAATCATTCAACTAAATTTTAGTGGATTAGGCAAAGAGCAGCGAGGAAGTGGGTATGGATAATAAAGTCGGCATAGTGCATAGCCTAAAAGATGGCCAGAAGTACATGGATATTTGGCCGATGCGCAAAGAGTTAAATCCACTGTTCCCGGAACAACGCGTGATTAAAGCGACACGCTTTGCGATTAAAGTAATGCCTGCGGTTGCGGCGATCAGCGTGCTGACACAAATGGTGTTTACCAACACGCAAGCCATGCCGCAAGCGATTGTCGTTGCTTTATTTGCTATGAGCTTGCCACTGCAAGGCATTTGGTGGCTCGGTCACCGTGCCAATACCCAACTGCCTCCGGCGCTTGCGAGCTGGTATCGCGAACTCTATATGAAGATCGTCGAAACTGGTTTTGCACTGGAGCCGATCAAAAGCAAACCGCGCTATAAAGAGCTTGCGCAAGTGTTGAATCGTGCGTTTCGGCAACTGGATGATACTGCGCTAGAACGCTGGTTTTAAGGCTGCCGCGTAGGCTATTTGTCCCATCAGTGTGACCAACGAATATCGAATAGTTGGTCACAGAAACTTGCCGTGTGCCAAGTCAACCTATCCCATTAGATCAAGATCAGTTAGCGCTGATTGTAGCGACCGCGAGACGTTCTCTCTTTATGAGCAGAGGCCGCTTTCGCCTGAGATTTCAAAATAGAGTCTACCGTTAAGGGCATCGGCTCTTTCGGCTGTAGGCCGTGAGGGAAAGTTCTTGCGCGTGGCGGGAGAGTAAACTCTTCACTGGAAGCGCGAGGCATGCGTTTAAAGCGATAGAGATAAAAATTTTCTAGTTTTTCTCGTGCCCACTCGGTCTTGTTTAAATATTTAACACTGCTGGCAATCGAAGGCTTGGTATGAAAGCAGTTAAAGCGCATTGCTGTATCTAAAATATCCCAGCCATAAAAATCCACCAGCTCTTGCAGTAAGGTTTCTAACTTAAGGCCGTGCAATGGGTTATTTTTTTGTAGTTCGATTCTTTCTTGATCGGTCATCATTATTATCGGCTCCTAAGGGTAAATAGAGTAGGTATACCAAGATTTGGCAGATATGAGCCATGTACTTGTTGATCCCTGCGCGGCGGCGCATTCTAGCAGAGTTGATCTTACATCCCTATGGTTATCTGTTATGGGGTCACCTTAATCATAGCGTTTATCTGGGTTCATGAGAGTGAACTTGCCTACCATCCTCTGTCGTTCTACGTCGTTTGAGAAGAGAGATAGTTAACTTCACTTCCATTTTCGACATTGACCAAATTCTGAGCTTTTTTCTGTTATCTAACTGTTAAATCCTACTTCCCTTTGCCTAAAGTTACTGGTAATAATGTTGTCAGTGACACCCTAAGTGTCCAATAACAACTATTAAAGCTACATCCACACACAACATCATAAAAACTATGCTTTATATCAAGGAGTTAAGATGAGAGCAGGCAAAGTTATTGCTACCGCCGTTCTAGCCGGAGCTGCACTACTGTCTTCCCAGAGTATCATGGCCAAAACAGCCAAAGTCGCGGTATCACAAATTGTGGAACACCCCGCTTTAGATGCGACACGTCAAGGGCTACTCGATGGATTGAAAGCCAAAGGCTATGAAGAGGGCAAAAATCTAGAGTTTGATTACAAAACCGCGCAAGGCAACCCTGCCATTGCGGTCCAAATTGCCCGTCAATTTGTCGGTGAAAATCCAGATGTCTTAGTCGGTATTGCGACACCTACCGCCCAAGCACTGGTTTCTGCCACAAAAACCATACCTATTGTGTTTACCGCAGTGACTGACCCTGTTGGGGCTAAGTTGGTGAAACAACTTGAACAACCGGGCAAAAACGTCACGGGTTTGTCAGATTTGTCTCCGGTTGAGCAACATGTTGAACTGATTAAAGAAATCCTACCCAACGTCAAATCGATTGGCGTGGTGTACAACCCAGGTGAAGCCAATGCGGTCAGTTTAATGGAGTTACTCAAACTCTCGGCTGCAAAGCATGGTATTAAGCTGGTCGAAGCAACTGCGCTGAAAAGTGCTGATGTTCAATCCGCTACCCAAGCGATTGCAGAAAAGTCCGATGTGATTTATGCCCTGATCGACAACACAGTTGCCAGTGCAATCGAAGGTATGATTGTGGCGGCTAACCAAGCCAAAACCCCAGTCTTTGGTGCAGCGACGTCTTATGTAGAACGCGGCGCAATTGCCAGCCTAGGTTTTGACTATTACCAAATCGGAGTGCAAACCGCTGACTACGTGGCGGCTATTTTAGAAGGTAAAGAGCCGGGTTCGCTTGATGTTCAAGTGGCAAAAGGTTCGGATCTTGTGATCAACAAAACCGCCGCAGAACAGTTAGGCATCACCATTCCTGAAGCCGTACTTGCGCGTGCAACCAGTACCAAATAAGTAAGCTCTATCCAAATGACGAGGGGGTAACGCTTGACGCGCTAGCCCCTCGTCGGAAGCGTATATTCCAAGGAGTTGGGGTATTTCAACTTCTGTAAGCAGAAAGGAGTATGTATGTCTGCTTTTGCCTTTTTTGGCGCTTTGGAGCTTGGCTTGTTGTATGGCTTAGTAGCTTTGGGCGTGTATTTAACTTTCCGAGTGCTGGATTTCCCTGATTTGAGCGTCGACGGCAGTTTCCCAATGGGCGCTGCGGTGGCGGCTACTGCGATTGTGGCAGGAATTAATCCATGGGTGGCGACAGGATTAGCCATTCTTGCTGGCGCCGCTACCGGTTGGGTCACGGCTTTTCTGAGTGTGCGATGTGGTATCTTGCATCTCTTGGCCTCGATTTTGACCATGATTGCTGCGTTTTCCATCAACATCCGCATTATGGGACGTCCTAATCTGGCCTTATTGGGTGAAGACACCATTTTGACCCCGTTTGAAGCCTTAGGTGATCCCGTCTTAATTCGTCCTCTCGTTGTCGCAGTATTGGTCGTGATTTCTGCGCTATTGGTTATTCGACTGCTAAACAGCGATTTCGGTTTAGGATTGCGAGCCACAGGCGTCAACGCTCGTATGGTGGCAGCCCAAGGGGCAAGCACTGCGTTTTACACGTATTTCTGTTTGGCTCTGTCTAATGGTTTTGTCGGTTTTGCAGGGGCTCTATTTGCGCAAACCAACAGTTTTGCGGATGTCACTTCTGGCGTTGGTACGATTGTGGTGGGGCTTGCTGCGGTTATTTTAGGACAAACCCTGATCCCCGGTCGCAAGATCTGGGTCGCTGTCGTGGCGGTCATTGTCGGCTCTGTACTGTACCGTTTAGCGGTGGCTTTTGCGCTTAGCTCAGGTATGTTTGGCTTACAAGCGTCCGATCTTAACTTGGTGACTGCCGTGTTAGTGGCTTTGGCGTTGATCATGCCGAAGATTAAAAGGAATTTAAAATCAAAAAAGCGTAACGCACCTGCTCAGAAGCCCGAAGTCTCTCAGCAGGGAAGCGTGTCAGGAGATGCAGTATGATCCGTTTGCAAGATATTCAGGTGACGTTTAACCCTGGCACGATTCTGGAAAATCGCGCATTACGCGGCGTATCGCTAGAGGTTCCGGAACACCAATTTTTAACCGTGATTGGCTCTAACGGGGCTGGGAAGTCGACGCTACTCGGTGCGGTTACTGGTGAAACGCCTATCGTGGGCGGTCAGGTGCTAATTGATGAGATTGATGTAACCAAACAGAGTGTGGATCAGCGTGCGAATCTGTGTGCTCGCGTGTTTCAAGACCCATTAGCGGGAACCTGTGGAGCCCTGACCATCGAAGAGAATATGGCGCTCGCTTATATGCGCGGTAAAAAACGTGGTTGGAGCTTGGCGCTCTCAAACCAGCGCCGGAAGTTGTTCCAAGAACGCATCAGCATCCTCGGTTTGGGGTTAGAAGATCGTCTCGGTGACAATATTGGTTTGCTCTCAGGTGGCCAGCGTCAGGCGGTGAGTTTGGTGATGGCGACACTGTCAGAAAGCAAGCTCTTGCTCTTAGATGAACACACGGCGGCACTCGATCCTCGTATGGCGGCATTCATTATCGATCTCACGAAAAAAATCGTTAAAGAGTTCAATTTAACCGTGATGATGGTGACCCACTCGATGAAAGATGCTCTGGCTTGTGGTGATCGCACCGTCATGCTGCATCAAGGTCAGATTGTCTTGGATGTCACAGGGGAACAGCGCGCGAATATGGGCGTTCCTGAGCTACTTGAGATGTTTTCTAAAGTGCGTGGAGAAGAGTTGGCAGACGATAGTTTGCTACTGAGTTAAGTGCCTGTTTGAATAGAAAACGGTGAGGAAAAAGAGACGGATGATGAACAAGCGCTAACACTGTTTTGTGTTTTTTTGGCATAATCGCCGCAACGCAATATCCCTACCCATCATAAGCGTTATCGGTTTATGGTGGGTTTTTCATTTCTAGAGGTTAGCAGGCAATTATGAATCAGCGCATGAGTTTAACTTGGATTATCTGTGCGCCATTGTTTATCGTTTTTGTGCTGGCCGCATCGGTCTTTCAGCAATATCTGTACGATCTTAACCAAGAAATTGACGACGCCTACGCCGACATTCAACAGCAGCTTGAGCGCGCCGAAAAAGTGGTGACAGCGCTAGATTATACTTTCACGCATAATCAACGCCCGGCAGAGAATATACTGTTTAAACACTCAGCCCGTGTGGTTGCGAATGTTTGCCAAATCAAACCGATAGATGGGTTAGTTCTGGCTCAGGGGCTGAGTTCCAGCTTTGCTGTTCCCAAATTAGATCTAAGTTATATGCTGATTGGGGATGCCTCGTTATGCGATTCCAAACCAAGTCATGATCCCAGTTTACAAATCAAACTCTCCATGGCTCCTATGCTCTCGTTTTTGCATGACATGGATGAATATATTTATGGTGTGCATTATGTGGATACCAGCGGTTATATCATTTCATCGCCGGATACCATCAGCGAAAAGGTAACCTATCAGCAAATTAAAGACTTTATCAGCGAGAGTCCTTTGTGGAGCCATGCGATTGCTGCACCCAATATGATTGCCGTTGATGGGCCTTATCGTTCGGTGATCAGAGAGCAACATGAGTGGTTATTAACACTGATTCTGCCCGTTTACCGTGACGCGGATTATCAGGGAATCGTTGCGGTGGATATTGGCTTACGTGAGCTGCTTAGCCGCATGCCTCATCTAGCTTCTCGCTTTGAAGTTATTGATCTAGATGAGATGGCAATCCCACCTTTCGCCTACCGCCCACACAAGCTCACCAGTGATTATGCCGACTACCATCAAGTGGTATTTTATAAGTTGGATATTCAATCCGAGTTGAGCAACTTTCTTACTGAAAAGAGCGGTAATTTACTGGTCGTTGCTCTGGTATACCTCTTTCTCACTGGCGTATTTATCTATCTCAATACGCGCTGGGATCGCCAGCATTATGCGCAGCTCGCCGCACGTGATCCGATGACTGGTTTACTCAATCGCCGTGGTATGGAAAGCTTTCTGAAAGGCAAACGCCACAGTCAATATTTAGCCATTGCCGTGTTGGATATCGATGACTTCAAACAGATCAATGATGCTTATGGTCATGATATGGGTGATAGAGTGATCTGCTACATTGGTGAGCAGATTGAAAACCATATTCGCAGCTCAGATGCCGTGGCACGTTTTGGAGGCGAAGAGTTTGTGGTTTATGTCACGGCAAAAGAAAAAGAGCAGATCACGAGAATTATGCAGCGCATTTTTGATGCGGTTTGTCGCGACTCTCCTTTGATACTAGAGCCAGGTTTTACCATCTCCGGTGGGATAGAGGTGGTTGAAAGTACAACCGATCGCAGTTTTGAAGATTTGTTTAAAGCCGCTGATGAAAAGTTGTATGTGGCGAAAACCAGCGGCAAAAATCAGTTGGTTTACTAATCAGTTGATTTACTGATCCGTTGTTTTACTCATTAGACAGGTAGCTCGGTCGCAGCATGATGGAGTTGATCTCGATAGCGATGTAACTGATCAACGATCGGCTCGACTTGAGTCAAAGTACGTAACTCACCAAACAGCTCATTAGCCTGAGGGTAGGCGTGGCGCAGATAAGCAAACCACTGCTTAATACGGTTTGGGTAGTATTTGCCTTTGTCACCACGCACTTCAAATTGTGTGTAGCGCAGCAACAAATCCACCACTTCATGCCAAGGCATGGCGGCGTGATTGTGTTTGACCACATTGCCTAAATTGGGCACGTTGAGCGCGCCGCGGCACACCATGAGTGAATCGACACCTGTGGTTTGGATGCAAGCTTGACCATCGGCGTAATTCCACACTTCACCATTAGCAATCAATGGAATACTGCATTTTTGGCGGATCTGATCAATGTAATGCCATTTGATTTCGCTAGCCTTATAGCCTCCGGCTTTGGTGCGCGCGTGCACAGTGAGCTCATCGGCTTTGGCTTGCGCAACGGCATCGACAATCTCAAAACAATCTTCCGGATCTTCCCAACCTAAGCGGATTTTCGCCGAAACAGGAATGTGCGCTGGTACCGCATCACGACACGCTTTGACCACTTGATAAATCAGTTCGGGATGCTGCAAAAGAGCCGCGCCGCCTTTGCTTTGATTAACCATTTTGGCAGGACAACCGAAATTCAGATCGATGCCATAAGCCCCAAGTTCAGCCGCGCGAATCGCGTTTTCGGCCATCCAGTGTGGGTCTTGCCCAAGCAGTTGCACCTTGACCGGAGCGCCGGACGGGGTTTTAGAACCCTGTTGCAATTCAGGGCAGAGGCGATAAAACACATGATCAGGCAGCAGCAGATTCACTACGCGCACAAATTCGGTGACGCAGAAGTCGTAGTCATTGATTTGCGTGAGCATGTCACGCATCAAATGATCTAACACGCCCTCCATTGGGCCTAAAATAACTCGCATAGTGATGAATACCGGCTAGCGCTGAAGAAAAGGGAGCGAGATTGTAGTAGTAGCATCAATAAATGTCACCCATCCTTTCTGATTCAAGTTCAGTGTGACAGCCTGCCACTTCTTTCGCTTTGAGTATATAATGCGGCGCAACTTTCCTTGTATTAAGCGTTTTCTATGAATTATTCCCTGATCGATCTCAGCGCGATTGAATGCCCTGAGTCGGATCTGTTTATTGAAGGTGTGGTGCTCGCCGCTAATTTTGCGACTCGTCCGCTCGACCCTGAGCAGTGGCTACCCGAGCTGTTTGCCGAGCAACATCAAGCGCTATTACAACCGGTGACCGAGCAAATTCATCTCCAATACCAGCAACTTAAAGGCAATGGGTACGATTTGTTGACGCTGTTGAATGAGCATGCACCCTCGCGTGAGCAAGGTTTGGCGGATTTTGCGGAAGGCTTTATGCAATTATGGCCGCAAGTTGAACCCATGTGGCAGCAAGGCGCATTTGCAGATGGCTCGATTCGTATGTTGCAAGCATTATTGACCACCTTGATGTTGGCGATTGATGAAGCGCAAACCCAAGCGCAAATGCGCGAAGCGGGCTATGAACAAGTCCCTGCGCTCGCCGATTTGATCGAGCAACTGAATTTAATGGTGCACGAAGTCGCGCTCGCGGCGGATGAAGCCATGCTCGGCGCTAAAGCACAAAGTGTGAATCCGTTTAAAGGCATTGGCCGCAATGATGCTTGCCCTTGCGACAGCGGTAAAAAATTCAAACAGTGTTGTGGGCAATAGTTTATTACACATCACTGACACGTTAGAGAAGGCAAACGCTTAGGCTTTTGCTTTATTATCTTCCTCATCGCTAAATTGCTTGGAGCAGAGTCAGCATGAACAAATGGTTAGCCCTGTTATTTTGTAGTTTCTCGGCCATTGCCGCCCCTAAAGATACCTTAAGTGAGCGTTTAGCCATGAGTGAAGGCTTCAGCGCGACCTTTAATCAGCAAGTATTAAGCCCAGAGGGCAAAGTGATCCTGACCGGAAATGGCAAGGTGGATATTGCTCGTCCAAGCCTATTTCGTTGGGAAACCGAAACGCCGGATGAAAACTTACTGGTCTCTGACGGTACAACCTTATGGCATTTCGATCCTTTCGTGGAACAGGTCACCTTGTACCGCGCCGAAGAAGCTTTAGAGCAGACGCCTTTTGTGCTGCTGACTCGTAATAAAGCCAGCGATTGGGATGCCTACCATGTGGAAGAAAAGGGCGATGTGTTTACTCTGACGCCTACTGCGCTGGATTCAAACCAAGGCCGTTTCCAAATCACCATCAGTGAGAAAGGGGTGGTGCAAGGTTTTAAAGTGATTGAGCAAGATGGTCAACAGAGCGAATTTACCTTTAGTAAGGTGAAACAGCAGAAACCCAACGCTAGCGTATTTAACTACAAAGTGCCGAAAGGCGTGGAAGTTGACGATCAGCGTAACTAAATCAGCACCAAGGAAGCGAGTCGAGTGAGTAATTACAGCTTAGATTTTTCCGGCGACGAAGATTTTCGTCCGTTAGCTGCTCGTATGCGTCCACAAACCGTGGAGCAGTATATTGGTCAGCAACACATCTTAGGGCCGGGAAAACCGCTGCGCCGTGCATTAGAAGCGGGGCATATTCACTCGATGATTCTTTGGGGACCTCCGGGCACCGGAAAAACCACTTTAGCCGAAGTGGCAGCCAACTACGCCAATGCGGAAGTGGAACGTGTATCGGCAGTGACGTCCGGAGTCAAAGAGATCCGTGCCGCGATCGAAAAAGCGCGTGAGAACAAACTCAGTGGTCGTCGCACCATTTTGTTTGTCGACGAAGTCCATCGCTTTAATAAATCGCAGCAAGATGCGTTTTTGCCGCATATTGAAGACGGTACGGTCACTTTTATTGGCGCAACCACGGAAAACCCTTCTTTTGAGCTTAATAACGCGCTGCTTTCCCGCGCGCGGGTTTATAAGCTCACCTCACTCAATCAACAAGAAATTCTGCAAGCTCTGCATCAAGCGATTGCCGATACTGAACGCGGGCTTGGCAAAGTGGCGGCGGTATTTGCTGATAACGTGTTGGATCGCCTAGCAGAGCTGGTCAGTGGCGATGCGCGCATGTCGCTCAATTATCTTGAGCTGCTGTACGACATGGCTCGCGAAGATGATCAGGGACGCAAGCAGATTGATCTGCCTTTATTGGCTGAAGTCGCTGGTGAAAAAGTGTCGCGCTTTGATAACAAGGGCGATATTTGGTATGACCTGATTTCCGCTGTACACAAGTCGATTCGAGGTTCCGATCCCGATGCGGCTCTGTATTGGGCGGCGCGGATGATTTCCGCAGGCTGTGACCCTTTGTATATCGCGCGCCGTCTGCTCGCGATTGCCTCTGAAGATGTTGGTAATGCCGACCCACGGGGCATGCAAGTGGCACTCGCAGCGTGGGATTGCTTTACCCGTGTCGGGCCTGCAGAAGGCGAGCGCGCGATTGCTCAAGCGATTGTCTACCTCGCCTGCGCACCGAAAAGCAATGCAGTGTACACCGCGTGGAAACAAGCGCTGTCGGATGCGCATAATCTGCCTGAGTTTGAAGTGCCGCCGCATCTGCGTAATGCCCCAACACGATTGATGAAAGATCTTGGTTATGGCGAGGAATACCGTTACGCCCATGATGAACCGGGCGCTTATGCTGCAGGGGAGTGCTATTTCCCACCAGAAATGAGTGGAACTCGCTACTATCAGCCTACTCAACGCGGGCTAGAAACTAAGATTGCTGAAAAGTTAGCGTATCTGGCGGATTTGAACGCAAAAAGCCCACAAAAGCGCTATGAAAAGTAGTGCCTTTTGGTTATCTTTGGCAAGGTAAATTTCAATACGCGTGGCTTTGGCTAAAAAGGAAGCACACGCGCTTTCTCGCAACTCTTAAAGCATAGGATTAGCAATGCTGGATTCTAAATTACTTCGTACTGAGCTGGACGAAACAGCTGCAAAATTGGCACGTCGCGGTTTTAAACTCGACGTGGAGACTATCCGTACTCTTGAAGAACAACGTAAGTCCATTCAAGTAGAAGTTGAGAATTTACAATCCACGCGTAACTCCATCTCCAAGCAAATCGGTCAACTGATGGCGTCTGGCGACAAAGCGGGCGCAGAAGCGGTTAAGCAACAAATCGGCACCTTGGGTGACGATCTGGATGCGAAAAAAGTTGAACTGGATGCTGTTATGGCGCAATTGGATGCGATCACCCAAACCGTGCCTAACATTCCAGACGATGCAGTGCCAAACGGTAAAGACGACAGCGAAAACGTAGAAGTTTCTCGTTGGGGAACACCAAAAACTTATGATTTTGAAGTAAAAGATCATGTGGATTTGGGCGAAATGGGCGACGGTCTGGATTTCGCTAGCGCAACCAAGATCACGGGTGCGCGTTTTGTGGTGATGAAAGGTCAATTTGCTCGTTTGCACCGTGCTATCGCACAGTTCATGTTGGATCTGCACACCGATCAACACGGTTACACTGAGCTGTATGTACCTTACCTAGTGAACTCGGAAACGCTGTTCGGTACAGGTCAATTACCAAAATTCGGTCAAGATCTATTCCACACTGAGCCTCTGACTGAGAAAGCCAGTGATGAAGAGCCACGCCGTCTATCACTGATCCCAACCGCAGAAGTGCCAGTGACCAACTTAGTGCGTGACACCATTTTGGATGAAGCTGAGCTGCCTCTGAAAATGACCGCACACACGCCTTGTTTCCGTTCTGAAGCAGGGTCTTACGGTCGTGATACTCGTGGTCTGATCCGTATGCACCAGTTTGATAAAGTGGAACTGGTACAAATCACTCGCCCTGAAGATTCCATGGCGGCATTGGAAGAGCTGACTGGCCATGCAGAAAAAGTTCTGCAACTGCTGGATCTGCCTTACCGCAAAGTGATTCTGTGTACGGGCGACATGGGCTTTGGCTCTTGCAAAACTTACGACTTGGAAGTTTGGGTTCCAGCGCAGAAGACGTACCGTGAAATCTCTTCTTGTTCAAACATGTGGGATTTCCAAGCGCGTCGTATGCAAGCGCGTTTCCGCCGTAAAGGTGAGAAGAAGCCTGAGTTGGTGCACACGCTGAACGGCTCTGGTCTGGCGGTGGGTCGTACCATGGTCGCGATTTTGGAAAACTACCAAGAAGCCGATGGTCGCATTGCGATTCCTGCGGTACTACAAAAGTACATGGGCGGTTTAACCCATATCGGTTAATCCCGTTTTCCTTTAAAGGGAAATTAGCGCTCAAAGCGCATAAGAATGAAAAAAGCCGACGTGATGTCGGCTTTTTTATGCTTGTCGTTTGTTGCGCAGCATATTGTCTATTGCTTAAAGCAGTTTGGTTGGCTTAACGCGGCTGCCATTGCATCCACCAGTTTTTGCAGATGTTCAGGTTGACTAATATAGGGTGGCATCAGGTAAATCAACCGACCAAAGGGGCGGATCCAAACCCCATGCTCCACAAAGAGAGCCTGAATCACTTCCATATTGACCGGAAAATGTGTCTCCACCACACCAATCGCGCCTAGCCAACGAGTCTGTTTCACCAGTGGAAAATTATTGAGTTTAGGTAGATGTTCGGCAAAAAATGCTTCAATATTCGCGACTTGCTGTTGCCAATCGCCTTGCTCAATCAGCGATAAACTCGCGCTTGCCACCGCGCAAGCCAGCGGATTGCCCATAAAAGTTGGGCCATGCATAAAGCAGCCTGCTTCCCCCGCACACACGGTATCGGCCACTTGTTGGGTAGTGAGGGTAGCGGATAGCGTCATGTATCCGCCAGTCAGCGCCTTGCCCACACAGAGAATATCCGGTTGAATTCCCGCATGTTCACAAGCAAAGAGTTTGCCTGTGCGGCCAAAGCCGGTCGCAATCTCATCCAAAATCAGCAGTACACCAAATTCGTCACACAAAGCTCTAACTTGGCGTAAAAACTCGGGATGATAGATACGCATACCACCAGCCCCTTGCACGATAGGTTCAAGGATTACGGCCGCAATCTGGTGGTGATGTTCAGCCAATTTGTGACGAAAATCGGCAATATCACGCTCATCCCACGCATCAAAAAATCCACCTTCTGGCGAATTAGCGAAAATATGCTCGGGCAGAAAACCCTTGTACAGGCTGTGCATGGAGTTATCTGGATCGGTCACTGACATCGCGGCGAAGGTATCGCCGTGGTAGCCGTGGCGTAGGGTGAGAAACTTTGCTCTCGGCTGACCTTTACTGTGCCAATACTGTAGCGCCATTTTCAGGCTCACTTCCACCGCAACCGAACCTGAATCGGCGAGAAACACTTGCTGTAAATTGTTGGGCGCGAGCTTGAGCAGCTTTTGGCAAAGCTCAATCGCCGGTTGATGAGTTAACCCACCAAACATGATGTGTGACATCTGCTCGATTTGCTGGTGCGCCGCTTGATTGAGTTTGGGGTTATTGTAACCGTGGATCGCTGCCCACCAAGAGGACATGCCGTCGACTAAGCTGCGCCCATCCTCAAGCGTGATCATTACCCCATCGGCTCGGCTTACTGGATAACAGGTCAGAGGTGTCAAGGTCGAAGTGTAGGGATGCCAGATATGGCAACGGTCGAAGGCTAAATCCATCATCATTCCAAAATTAATAAAAGATTAATTAATAATCACATGTAAACCTTGTGATTTTCTTGTTGTTGACAGTCTAACGCCTGTCAGTAGACTAGCCAAGCATAAAACCAATAACCCCAATAAGGATTACACGTGGAAGTTCGTCATAACTGGACGGTCGCTGAGGTCAAAGCGTTACTGGATAAACCTTTTATGGATCTGCTGTTTGAAGCGCAGCAGGTGCATCGTCTTCATCATCCGCACAACCATGTGCAGGTCAGCACGCTGCTGTCGATCAAAACTGGCGCCTGCCCAGAAGATTGCAAATATTGCCCGCAAAGTGCTCACTATCGTACGGACGTAGATAAAGAGCGTTTGATGGAAGTCGAGCGCGTATTGGATGCGGCGCAAAAAGCCAAAAATTCAGGCTCGACCCGTTTTTGTATGGGCGCGGCGTGGAAGAATCCGAAAGAGCGTGATATGCCGCTGCTCAAAGAGATGATCCGCGGCGTCAAGGATATGGGGCTAGAAACCTGCATGACGCTGGGTATGTTGACGCCAGATCAAGCGCAGCAATTGGCGCAAGCGGGGCTGGATTATTACAACCACAACCTTGATACCTCTCCGGAATTTTACGGCAACATCATCACCACACGCACATACCAAGATCGCCTAGATACCTTGTCGCACGTCCGTGATGCCGGGATGAAGATCTGCTCGGGGGGCATTATCGGCATGGGTGAAAGCACCAATGACCGCGCTGGGTTATTGGTTGAGCTCGCGAATTTGCCGACTCATCCGGAAAGTGTTCCGATCAACATGCTGGTCAAAGTCAAAGGTACACCACTGGAACAAGTCGATGATGTGGAACCCTTTGATTTTGTGCGTTTGATTGCGGTAGCGCGCATTATGATGCCGAAATCTGCGGTTCGCCTTTCAGCTGGACGCGAGAAGATGAATGAGCAGATGCAGGCGCTGTGCTTTATGGCAGGAGCCAATTCGATTTTCTACGGTTGCAAACTGCTGACCACCCCCAACCCAGCGGAAGACAGCGATATGCTGCTGTTTAAAAAGCTAGGAATTAACCGCGAACAAGTGGCGCAAAAGCCCGATGAAATCACGGAAAATGAGTTGCTGGATAGAGTCGTTGAACGGGTAGCCGCGCGCCCAACCGCCAGCGATTTATTTTATGACGCTGCGCTTTAAGTCGCGGATTGAGCAAGCTCTGAATGAACGTGAACATTCAGGGCTGACTCGCCGTCTTCAGCTTTTAGAGCGAAGCGCACAAGGCGAACTGATTCAGCAAGATCGTACTTACCTAAACTTCTCAAGTAACGATTACCTTGGTTTAGCCAGTGATGCTGAGTTAGTGCAGGCTTGGCAAACAGGTCTGGCGCGCTTTGGCGCTGGCAGTGGCGCTTCGCCGATGGTGACTGGTTTTAGCTCAGTTCATGCCGAGTTAGAGCATGAGTTGTGTCACTGGCTTGGTTACGAGCGAGCAGTCTTGTTCAGCTCTGGCTTTAGTGCCAATCAAGCCCTGCTGTTTACTCTGCTCGAAAAAGAGGACTTGCTGTTGCAAGACAAACTCAATCACGCCTCCTTGATGGAAGCGGGTATGTTAAGTCCTGCCACCATGAAACGCTTTAAGCACAATGATACTGATCATCTTCGCCAATTACTGCATGAGCAGAGCAACAGCTTAGTGGTGACGGAAGGGGTGTTTAGTATGGATGGCGATTGCGCACCCTTGGCGCAAATTGCAACTGTAGTGAAACAGCGCGCGTGGTTGATGGTGGATGATGCGCACGGCATTGGCGTGCTTGGAGAGCATGGGGCGGGGAGCTGTCAAGCGGCAGGGATTCATCCCGAGATTCTGGTCGTTACTTTTGGTAAAGCCTTTGGGTTAGCTGGGGCGGCGGTGTTGTGTGATGCACAAGTCGGCGATTATCTGACGCAATTTGCACGCCACCATGTGTATTCCACCTCTATGCCTCCGGCACAAGCGCATGCTCTGACTCATGCTGCGCGGATGATCCAAAGTCAGTCTTGGCGCAGAGAAAAACTGGCTGAGCTGATGGCCTGTTTTGATGAGCAGTGCCGCAATATTCCGGGTTTTGTGGCAACACAAACGCCCATCAAACCTTGGTTGTTAGGCAGCTCTGATTCCGCATTGAGCGCATCCCACGAGCTCAAGCAACAAGGGATTTGGGTGAGTGCCATTCGACCACCCACCGTGCCTGTAGGCAGTGCGCGTTTACGTATCACGATAACGGCGGCACATACCCAAGCGCAGATACGCCGGTTATCGGAGCAGTTAAAACATGTGATGGAGAAGGACACATGAGCATGACAGCCACGGAGCTTTGTGTTGAATTAAAAGATAAAAGTGCGATTGCGCAAGCCTTTGGCAAAGCCGCAGCGCACTATGATCAGCACGCGGCTTTTCAGCGCGATGTCGGATTACGTTTACTGCAAAAAATGCCCAGTTGTCTGAAGGGGCTGCGAGTATTGGATCTCGGTTGTGGTACCGGTTATTTTTCAGCCCTGCTACGCGAGCGGGGAGCGCAAGTGGTGTGCGCCGATATCTCACTCGCCATGCTTGAGCAAGCAAAGCAACGCTGCGGTGATGAAGGCATAAGTTACCAGTTAGCGGATGCCGAGCAACTGCCTTTTGCATCTGCTTGTTTTGACATGGTATTTTCAAGCTTAGCATTACAATGGTGTGAAGATCTGTCGCTGCCGCTGAGCGAAATTCGCCGTGTACTCAAACCACATGGTCAAGCCTTCCTCTCCACCTTGTTAGACGGATCGCTGTTTGAACTCGAGCAAGCGTGGCGCAGCGTTGATCATCATCGTCATATCAATCAGTTCATTTCCATCAATCAGGTAAAAATTGCGTTAGCGCAAGCCGGATGTGCGCAACATCACTTAGACTTAGCGGCAATTACGGTTTGGTATGAAACTGCCTTTATGCTGATGCGCGATCTAAAAGGGATCGGCGCCAATCATGTCAGTGGACGTTCAACGGGGCTAATCAGCCGCCGAACGTTGGCAAAAGTGGAGTTGGCCTACCAATCATTTCGTAACCAACAGGGTCTTGTGCCTGCCACATATCAGGTTTGTTTAGGGGTTATTCACCGATGAGAAATGCAATTTTTATCGCAGGGACGGATACCGACGTTGGGAAAACAGTCGCTTCGAAAGCGATTCTTCAGGCGCTCGCGACACACAATATCGCCACAATTGGCTATAAGCCAGTCGCAGCGGGGAGTGATAAAACTGAGTTTGGCTATCGCAATTCCGATGCATTGCATCTGATGAAAGCCGCGACCGTCGATATGCCGTATGAGGACGTCAATCCTTATGCCTTAGTACTTCCCACTTCACCACACATCGCCGCTAAGCATGAAAATGTTACGATTGATTATGCGCTGCTAAGCAATAAGCTCTCGAAACATAAGCAAAATGCAGAGTTAGTCGTGGTAGAAGGTGCGGGAGGTTGGCGAGTGCCTACTTCCGATTCCGATTGTTTATCCACTTGGGTAAAACAAGAGCGTTTACCGGTCATCTTGGTGGTTGGAATTAAACTCGGTTGTCTGAGCCATGCGATTTTGACCGCAGAAGCGATTCGTGCCGATGGGTTAGAGCTGGTCGGCTGGATTGCCAACCGGATTAACCCGGGAACTGAACACTATGCGGAGATCATTGAGCATCTAGAAGGGCGGCTCGGTACACCGAAATTAGGGGAGATCCCTTATATGCCTAAGGCTAAACGTCAAGAGTTAGGCAAGTTCATCCAACTGGATCACTTGTTAGAACCCGACACAGTGGCATAACGGCGCTAAACAACAAAAGGCTGCTCAAACATGAGCAGCCTTTTTCGTCTCAGATTGTATGGAAAGTTGAGTGTGCGAGGCTATTTCTCTGCGCTCAAACCCATTAAAGAGTGTTGAGTATCGACGATCTGCTGCTGCAGCGTCTGCTCTTTGGCTTCCAATCCGAGTTGAGTACGAGCTTCTTGTTCACTGATACCTAAATGACAACAAAGTAAATCAATCGCCATTTGATAGCTATGTGCTTCAGCCATGTGTTTTCCTTTGTTTATGGTGAAATTCCTTTGACTTCCGCACTCTATTCTTTCGCTATGCCTATCTCAATACGACCAAAGTCTATATCTCTGCTCATTTAAAACGCCTGCTAGGTTAGCTAGACATTAAATGTTGCAATTTCCTACTTAACCTTGTTTTTCAAATGAAAGAACATATGTTGTAAATAAGAACAAACGATGTGTGGTAAAGTCGCGCATCGCAACCGCTGAGAAGTTTCCTTCGGAGATTAAGTCATGAAACGTATATTGTTATTCTTAGCAACCAACCTTGCTGTCGTATTGGTGCTTAGTGTTGTTTTGAATATTGTTTATGCCGTCACGGGCATGCAGCCGGGGAGTTTGTCTGGTCTGTTGGTGATGGCGGCTGTGTTTGGCTTTGGCGGTGCATTTATTTCACTGCTGATGTCAAAAAGTATGGCACTACGCTCAGTGGGTGGTGTCGTCATTGATACTCCACGCAATGAGATGGAACATTGGCTATTGGAAACGGTACGTCGCCAAGCAAACCAAGCGGGTATCGGTATGCCAACGGTGGCGATTTATGATGCGCCAGACATGAATGCGTTTGCCACGGGTGCAAAGCGTGATGATTCTCTGGTCGCGGTCTCAACGGGCTTGCTGCACAACATGACGCGTGATGAGGCCGAAGCTGTGTTGGCGCATGAAGTTAGCCACATTGCTAACGGTGACATGGTCACCATGACGCTGATGCAAGGGGTGGTGAACACCTTCGTGATCTTCTTGTCACGCTTTATTGCCAATATCGTGGCTTCACGTGATTCGGAAGAAGGTGAAGGCAGCAACATGATGGTCTATTTCGGTGTATCTATGGTGCTTGAATTGGTGTTTGGTTTCTTAGCCAGCTTCATCACCATGTGGTATAGCCGCCACCGTGAGTTCCATGCCGATGCGGGTGCCGCTCAGTTAGTCGGTAAGCACAAGATGATTGCGGCGTTAGAACGCCTGAAAATGGGTCAGGAGTCGCATCTTGAAGGTTCGATGATGGCGTTTGGCATCACAGGTAAACGCTCTCTATCCGAATTAATGATGACTCACCCACCCCTTGAAAAACGTATCGCAGCACTGCGCAATATGTAATCTCTTCCAACCAGCCTTCGGGCTGGTTTTGTTTATCTTGATTGATAGTCTTCTTGAGCTCGTTTTCTTAACGCTCTTTAGTGATCCCTTACATTCTGAGTTTCGTAACATGAAGTATAAAGTTGTACAGAAAAAATCTTGTACAACTTTACAAACTCAACTATGGTTGTAATGCATTATACGAATCTTAAATTTGTATAACTTTAGGGATGAGCATTATGGACGTACAACACGTCGCGCAGTTTTATCAACAATTAGATAAGAGCCAATTACATAGGCTGATTGAAATCTATCATCCTGATGTGGTGTTTGAAGATGCCGCACATCGCATCGAAGGGTTTGACGCCCTTTACCAGTATTTTCTGAATCTTTACCAAAATGTTCAGACCTGTACTTTTACCATTCATGAGCAGTATGCAGTCAATGAGGGTGCGTTTTTGGTCTGGACCATGCATTTACGTCACCCAAAATTAGCCAAGGGCGAACAGGTGGATGTGAAAGGCGTGAGCCACTTGCGCTTTGCCGAGGGCAAAGTGACCTACCATCGCGATTATTTCGATATGGGGGAAA
Source organism: Vibrio sp. R-1 (assembly GCF_035615595.1). Classification (NCBI taxonomy): domain Bacteria; kingdom Pseudomonadati; phylum Pseudomonadota; class Gammaproteobacteria; order Vibrionales; family Vibrionaceae; genus Vibrio; species Vibrio sp. R-1. Next base: position 88,866 of record NZ_WPDC01000001.1, read on the forward strand.
TGCTTTATGAGCAATTGCCTGTGCTTGGGCAAGTTATCCGCGCGATTAAGCGGAGACTAGGACAATGACCGCGGTGTTCATTACCGGTGCGACCTCCGGAATTGGTAAACAACTGGCGTTGGATTATGCCAAACAGGGTTGGCAAGTGATTGCGTGTGGACGTAATCAGTCGGTGTTAGACAGCTTACATACACAATATGCCAACATTTTTCCCTTGGCGTTTGATGTCACCGATCATCCCGGCACAAAAGCGGCATTAGCGCAGCTTCCATGTCAGCCGGAACTCTGGATTTTAAATGCAGGCGATTGTGAGTACATCGACGATGGCAAGATGGATGTCACACTGATGGCACGTGTGTTCAATATCAATGTGCTTGGCGTAGCGGCGGTGATTGAAGGTATACAGCCACATTTGTCCCGTGGTCACCGTGTGGCGATTGTCGGCTCGATTGCCAGTGAGTTGGCCTTGCCGCGAGCAGAAGCTTATGGCGCTTCCAAAGCGGCCGTCGCTTATTTAGCACGAACGCTTCAACTCGATTGGCGTCCGCTTGGTATCGAAGTCACCACCATTTTTCCGGGCTTTGTCGCCACACCACTCACGGATCGCAATACTTTTGCCATGCCGATGATCATCACAGTAGAGCGTGCCGCCCAGGAGATCAAAGCTGGCTTGGCGCGCGGTGTGTCACAACTCTATTTCCCTAAACGATTTACTTGGCTGATTCGGTTACTCGGTGCTTTGCCTTATGCATGGCAAGGTCGCTTAGTTCGACGTCTGTTGAAGGCTTAATAAGGATTTTTTGATGAAAATTGCAATCATTGGCTCGGGCATTTCAGGTTTAACCTGTGGTTACTATCTGCACCGTTATCACGATATCACCCTATTCGAAGCCAATGACTACATTGGCGGGCACACTGCGACGGTGGATGTTGAGCTTGCGGGTAAGCCATACGCAGTGGATACAGGCTTTATCGTTTATAACGACAGAACCTATCCCAATTTCATCAAAATGATGGATGAGATTGGCGTGCAAGGTAAACCGACGCAAATGAGCTTTAGTGTGCGTAATGATGCTAACGGTTTGGAGTACAACGGGCATACCCTGACGACCTTATTCGCTCAAAAACGTAACTGGCTGAATCCAAAGTTTTATCGTTTTATCGCGGAGATTTTACGCTTTAACCGTTTAACGAAAGCGTGCGTCGATAATCAATTGGCGAATGAGCAAACCTTAGGTGATTTTCTGGCTCAGCATCAGTTTTCTGAATACTTCTGTGAAAACTACATTCTGCCCATGGGGGCGGCGATTTGGTCTTCCTCTCTGGCGGATATGCGAGCTTTCCCTCTGATGTTTTTCGCGCGCTTTTTCCTAAACCATGGCCTACTGGATGTTACTAATCGTCCGCAGTGGTATGTGATCCCCGGCGGTTCGCGCAGTTATATTGCCCCTTTAACCCAAGGATTTGGCGATCGCATCCGCCTCAATAGCGCGGTCACTCAAGTGAAGCGTTTACCAAGTGGGGTAGAAGTTGTGGTCAATGGTCAGAGTGAGCGTTTTGATGAGGTGATTTTTGCTTGTCATAGCGACCAAGCTCTTGCCATGCTCAGTGATGCAAGTTCCACCGAACAACAACTGCTGTCTGCACTCGCTTATCAGGCGAATGAAGTGGTGTTACATACGGATACTCGTCTGCTGCCCAAACGTAAAGCGGCTTGGGCGGCTTGGAATTACTGGTTGAAAGGTGAAGCCAATCAAGAAACGCGTTTGCCATCTTTGACCTACAACATGAATATTTTGCAGCATATTGAAGCGCCAGAGACGTTCTGTGTCACACTCAATAGTAGTGAGGACATTGACCCGAGCAAGACATTGCGCCGATTTACCTATCATCACCCGGTGTTTTCTCGTCCTGCGATTGAAGCGCAGCAGAAAAAAGCGCAGATCAGTGGTGTCAACCATACTTGGTTTTGTGGCGCATACTGGCATAACGGCTTTCATGAGGATGGGGTACGCAGTGCGCTGGATGTGGTGACCCAATTGGAAGCTTACGCACAGCGCAGTGAGCAAGGAGCGGCCTAATGCCTGTGCCCCAAGATAGCACCGAGTGGCAAAGTTGTTTGATGGTTGGACAAGTCAGACACCGACGTTTTACGCCGGTCGAGCACGCACTCAACTATCCGCTGTTTATGCCTTGTATTGATTTAGATGAATGGCCACAGTTGGCGGATAAAGTGTGGGGATTGGGTGAGCGTTGGTGGCATTGGGCGCGTTTTCGCCGTGAAGATTACCTCGGGCAAGGCCCGCTCAAACAAGCAGTACTTGATAAGATCGAGCAACTGACGGGAGAGCGAATAGAAGGCGGCAGAGTGGTGGCTTTGCTGCACCTGCGCTATCTCGGAATCTATTTTAGCCCAGTCAACTTTTACTACGTCTACGATAGCGAAAAGCGTTGGCGTTATCTGTTGGCTGAAGTCAGCAATACCCCGTGGAATGAGCGCCACTACTACGCGGTTCCAGCACAAGCAGCATTAACCTCAGAAGAGGCTGCCGTGATTGAATGGCAGCATGCGAAAGCGTTTCATGTTTCGCCATTCAATCCCATCGAACAGAGATACTGCTGGAAAATTAAACCCTTAACTCGCGCGCTGATGATCCATCTTGAGTGTCATCGTAGTGATAAAGAGTTTGATGCCACCTTAGCGATGCAGGCTGAACCCTTGAGCGCAGGCAATTTATTACCTCGATTGATCAAAACGCCGATCATGGCAGTAAAAGTGGTATTGGGCATTTATTGGCACGCTTTCAAATTGTGGCGCAAAGGTGCCCCGTTTTATGCGCACCCAGACCAAACTCAGAACAATAATAAGGAGCAACCTCATGTTAAATAGCTCGTCGATGGAAATATCCCGCTCTCTCACCAGTTGGCAGAAAGGTGCCCGCAGTATCATTCACCGTGCATTACAGTATCTCGAAGGCAATTTAACGGTGATAGAACATTTCCCCGATCAAACCCAAACTACGCATGAACAATTTGGCCAAGATAGGCCCGATGCCATTCATGCCGTGATTGAAGTTAAACACCCGGATTTTTACAGCCGAGTATTGAAGGGCGGGAGTATTGCTGCCGCAGAAGCTTACATGGAAGGGTGGTGGGAAAGCCCTAATCTGACGGCTTTGATGCAGTTGATGGCTGCCAACCTCGGTACGCTGGATAAGCTAGAAAGTCAAAGTAGTCCTGTGACTCAATGGTTAAACCGTTTCACTCACTGGCTCAAACGCAACACCATAGATCAAGCCAAAGATAATATTCACCAGCACTATGATTTGGGGAATGAGCTTTATCAACTGTTCCTCGATGAAGAGATGCTTTACTCCAGTGCGCTGTTTACCCAACCTGAGCTCTCACTAGAGCAGGCGCAGCAAGCCAAAATGCAGCGTTTGTGTGAGCAACTACAACTGAAACCGACCGATCACGTGTTAGAAATTGGTACGGGGTGGGGCGCGATGGCGATTTACATGGCGCAGCACTATGGCTGTAAGGTCACCACCACCACCATTTCTGAAGAGCAGTATGCCTACGCACAGCAAAAAATTACGGCACTTGGGCTAAATAACCAAATTACCCTGCTCAAACAAGACTACCGTTTGCTGAGCGGTCAGTATGACAAGTTGGTATCGATTGAAATGATTGAAGCGGTGGGTAAGGCCTACTTGCCGACGTTTTTGAGCCAATGTTATGCGTTACTGAAGCCGCGCGGCAAAATGGCGATTCAGGCAATCACCATTGCCGATCAGCGTTATGAAAGCTACAGCAATAACGTGGACTTTATTCAGAAATACATTTTCCCCGGCGGTTTTTTGCCTTCGATCAGTGTGTTGACCGAATTAGCCACCAAACGCACTGGGTTGGTGTTGCGTAACTTGCATGACATCGGCATGGATTACGCACTGACGTTGCAACACTGGCGTGACCGCTTTGAGCAGCAACTGCCGAAAGTGCGTGATCTTGGCTATGACGAACGTTTCATCCGTATGTGGCGTTATTACTTTTGTTACTGCGAAGGTGGCTTTTTAGCCCGTAGCATCAGTACCGTGCACATGACTTTTGAACGAGATTAATCATGGCATTAGTGGCGATATCATTATGGTTTGACCTGCTCTGGGCGCTGGCTGTCTTGGGGCAGCAAACCTGGTTATGGCTCACCACATTACTGGTGGTTGCCACCTATGGCTTAACGGCAATCCAGCGCCATCCGCTGTTTGAAAAAATGGTCTGGATGGCGGTGGTTGGCATCATGATAGACAGCAGCAATATGCTGCTTGGGTTACTCACCTTTGCCGACGATCAATTTCCACTTTGGTTGGTGGCACTCTGGTTTGCGTTTACTTGGTATGCAGGCCACTTACTGCCGCAGCTTAACCAATATTCCCATACTCTTCTGTGTCTCGCCGGAGGCGTTTTGGGAAGTTTAAGTTATTGGTTTGGTTACCGAATGGGCGCGGTTGGTTGGGAATACCCCACCTTTATCGTCATGTTGGCACTGTTTTTGGAATGGATAGGTATCACTTGGTTACTGTTGAAGGTAATGAGGCATGAAAAAAGGACTTATAACCCTATTCGTTTTGCTCGCGAGCGGACTTGGTTACGCCGCCGTCGCTAATGCGGCGCAAGCGGAGCATAAAACTTTCCAGCGATGGGCAGAATGGCCAGTTGTTGGGCAGGCCACCCTTTCATGGCTGTGGCTGGATATCTACTCCTCGCAGTTGCGAGCGCCTGATGGCCTGTATCATGAGTCGCAAGATGTCTCGCCACATCCTGTGGCTCTTGAGATCCGTTATTTGCGCGATATCAGCAGTAAACAGTTGGTGGATGCTACTGAGGATCAGTGGCGAAAACTGGGATTCACCGCACCGCAAACCCAAGCGTGGTTGAAGCAACTGCAGCAAATACTGCCGGATGTCGCGATGGGAGATCGCCTAGTGTATGTCTCTGATGGGCAGCGCGGAGAGTTTTTCTTTAGTCGCCAACAACAGACGGAACGTTCGGTAGGCCGCATTGATGATGAAGCATTTAATGATGCTTTTCTCTCCATTTGGCTGTCGCCGCAAACGGAATATTTAACCTTGCGTAATCAATTGATAGGAATGAATCGACCATGAGATTGGCTAAATGTTGGCTATTACTACTCTGTATCTGGCTTAGTGGATGTTCGGCAGAGATTGATGATTATCGTGCGACGACGCCTAAGTTTGATCTCTTCAATTACTTTGTCGGAACGACACATGCGTGGGGTATGGTGCAAGACTATACCGAGAAGCAGACGCGCCGTTTTGAGGTGGTAATTGAAGGTCGGATTGAGAATAACCAACTGATTCTAGTCGAAGACTTCGTGTTTGATGATGGGGAGAAGGATCAACGGATCTGGACGATTAACCGAACGGCTGATGATGAGTACGAAGGACAAGCGGATGACATTGTTGGAACGGCTCGCGGTAAAGAAGTGGGTAATGCACTGCAGTGGCAATACGATTTTGTGTTGAAACTCGACAGCGGCGATGTGCAAGTACACTTCGATGACTGGCTTTATCGACAAGATGACAAGCGAGTATTTAATTTAACCAAAATTCGCAAATTTGGTCTTGAAGTCGGTCGGATTACTCTGTTTTTTGAAAAGCACGAGTGAAACGCTCTGGTATAAACCAAGTCGATAAGTCGTCGATAAGTAAAAGGGGAGCCGTTGCTCCCCTTAGTCATTTGGTCTCTCTTGTCGAGATTACAGCTTGTCCGTCAGCTCAATCGCGTAGCCAATATAGCTGGCTGGTGTCATGGCTTTCAAGCGCGTTTTCTCTTCCGCTGGCAGTGCTAAACCATCAATGAATTGACGCATCGCTTCGCCATCTACTCGCTTACCACGAGTCAGTTCTTTGAGCTTCTCATATGGCTTTTCAATGCCGTAGCGGCGCATCACGGTTTGGATTGGCTCTGCCAGAACTTCCCAGTTGTGATCCAGTTCTGCAAGTAGTGCGTCGCGGTTCACTTCCAGCTTGCTGATGCCTTTCAAAGTTGAGGTATAAGCGATGATGGCATAGCCGACACCCACACCGAGGTTACGCAGCACGGTAGAATCCGTTAGGTCACGTTGCCAACGAGAGATAGGCAGCTTTTGCGCTAAATGGGTAAATACCGCATTCGCCAGACCCAAGTTACCTTCTGAGTTTTCAAAGTCGATTGGGTTGACTTTGTGTGGCATGGTAGAAGAACCAATTTCACCCGCGATGGTTCTTTGTTTGAAGTGGCCCAGAGCAATGTAACCCCAAACATCACGATCAAAATCGATCAAGATGGTGTTAAAACGTGCCACCGCTTCAAACAGCTCAGCAATGTAATCATGCGGCTCGATTTGCGTGGTGTACGGGTTCCAATCTACGCCCAAAGATTCAGTGATGAATTCTTCGCTGAATTTATGCCAATCTACCGTTGGGTAAGCAGAAAGGTGCGCGTTGTAGTTACCCACCGCACCGTTGATTTTGGCTAGGATTTCTACGTTAGCGATCTGCTTATATTGGCGCTCCATGCGGTAGGCCACGTTCGCCATCTCTTTACCCATGGTCGACGGAGAGGCTGGCTGACCGTGAGTACGAGAAAGCAGCGGAATATCGCGGTACTCTTCGGCCAGTTTGCGAATTGCGTCAATCACGTTGCGAATTTCAGGCAGGATCACCGTGTCACGCGCTTCTTTGAGCATCAACGCATGTGAAGTGTTGTTGATGTCTTCGGAAGTACAAGCAAAGTGAATGAACTCGTTGACGGCATGCAGCTCAGGCATGGCCGCTACTTTCTCTTTCAGGAAGTATTCCACGGCTTTTACATCGTGGTTGGTGGTGCGTTCAATCTCTTTGATACGCAGTGCATCCGTCTCATTGAAGTTGGCGGCAATCGCATCAAGGAATTGATTCGCTTCGGCACTGAATGCAGGCACTTCTGCGATCTCAGCAGTGGCGGCTAGCTTTTGTAGCCAGCGAATTTCAACGATAGTGCGGTACTTTAGGAGACCAAACTCACTGAAGATACTGCGTAACGCAATCGTTTTACTTCCGTAGCGGCCATCTACCGGTGAAACAGCAGTCAATGCTGACAGTTCCATGTTCTTCTCCTGAATATTGAGTTAAAGGTGTGAGTAATTCGAGTGGGTAGTCATCACTTAGATTCGCGCTAACAAAATCTGCGCTTGTTCGATCATCTTTTTACGACCGAAAATCAGGTGACGACGGCGTCCACCAACCTGACGCCACAATACGGCGCAGCGGATCCCTGACAGGAGTAGGGCGCGCACTTTGTGCTGGTTAGTGGTTTGCTGTAATACGGCTGGAGTGCCAGTCACTTGAATGCGCGGGCCAATTGGGCTAATCACATCAAGGTAAATGCTGGCGAGGTTACTGATCATTTGATCATCAAATAAGTCAAAATGGTCAAGCTGACGCTCAATCATTTGAATGCGGTCACCGAGTTGGCTCATGGCATCGCGGCGACCACTTAATTTACGCTCAAGCGCCATTAGGCTGATCAGGTAACGGGTGATTTCGCTACCTGATGGCGTGCTGTCAATCCCTTTGACCAAGCACTCTAAGCCGAGCTTGAGCTGACTTTCGTGACCGAAAACTTCAAGCGTGTTACTTGGATTGGTACAAGTAATCGCTTTGAGCGACGTTTCAAACGCATCAGAATCACAGTACCCATTTTTGGCGACTTGCTGCACAAGTGCCACTGCCTGACAAATGCCAGCGAAAGCGATGGTACGGTCGTAAATTGCGTTAGCCACGTAAATCTCCTAAAAATTGACTTTAAATGCGCTCTTCAATAATGCCGCCACCAAGGCAGATTTCACCTTGATAAAAGACGGCGGATTGTCCCGGAGTCACGGCCACTTGTGGCTCGTCAAACATCACCTTGATGCGGTCATCACTCAGGGGAATGATGGTACAAGCGATGTCACTTTGACGATAACGCGTCTTCACGCTGCAACGTACAGGTTCTGTGATGGGGGTGCGATCAACCCAATGTAACTGAGCCGCCACCAAACCATGCGATTTGAGTAGGGGATGATCCGCGCCTTGTACTGCGATGAGCACATTCCGTTTGAGATCTTTATCCGCCACATACCATGGCTGTTCGCTGCTCTCTTTCATACCACCAATGTGCAGACCTTTACGCTGTCCGAGAGTGTGGTACATCAAGCCTTGGTGCTCACCAATCACTTTGCCCTCCGGGGTCTCAATTTTACCCGGTTGGGCTGGCAAATAGCGAGATAAGAAGTCGGTAAATTTGCGCTCACCGATAAAACAAATCCCGGTTGAATCTTTCTTCTTCGCGGTAATTAAGCCTTGTTCTTCGGCAATGCGGCGTACTTCAGGTTTTTCTAGTTCACCCACGGGGAATAGGCTGCGTGCCACTTGCTCATGGCTCAGAGTATAAAGGAAGTAGCTTTGGTCTTTATTACCGTCTAAACCGCGCAGCATTTGCGGTTTTTCGCCATTCTGCGGGAAGGTGCGACGCACATAGTGCCCCATGGCGATGTAGTCTGCATCCAGCACTTCATCAGCAAATTCTAAGAAGGCTTTAAATTTGATCTCTTTATTACACAAAATATCTGGGTTAGGAGTACGTCCCGCCTTATATTCCGCGAGGAAGTATTCAAATACGTTATCCCAGTATTCTGCTGCGAAGTTAATGGTATGAAGTGGGATGCCGAGTTTGTCACACACCGCCTGAGCATCGGCTAAATCTTCCGCCGCAGTACAATACTCTTCGTTATCGTCTTCTTCCCAGTTTTTCATAAACAGGCCTTCCACTTGGTAACCCTGTTGCTTGAGAAGATAGGCTGAAACAGAGGAATCAACCCCTCCAGACATACCGACAATCACTTTCTTTTGGCTGTTTGCGCTGTGCTCTACAGACATCACTTATCTACCACTTGAGGAACTTGGACGGGGATTCTAACAGAAAGAATTTTTCGAGGACAGATCCGAGACGCTAATCACACTTCCCCGAACCTAAGCGCTATGTTGCTAACCTATTGAATCACTTGCGCTCCAAGCGCTAAGAGAAGAGCGCGAAATAAAATCCTCAGCGTGCAAACGTTTGCTTTTTTTTCCTTTATTGCTGCACTAAAAGGTGCGCGGTAGAATCGGCGCTCCTTTCATCCTTGAACCCAAGTAACCTTTATGAAATTTCCTGGCCAACGCAAATCTAAGCATTATTTTCCGGTTCACGCGCGTGATCCTCTGGTCATTCAAGCGCAAGAAAATAAGAAGATGTCGCGCACCCACATTATCGGTATTGACCAAACCCTAGTGGATATAGAGGCCAAAGTCGATTCAGATTTGATTGAGCGTTATGGTTTAAGTAAAGGACACTCATTGGTCATTGATGATCAGGCTGCAGAAGCGTTATACAACGAATTAAAAGAGCAGCGTTTGATTACCAATGAATATGCAGGTGGAACCATAGGGAATACGCTGCATAATTACTCCGTGCTTGCGGATGATCGCTCCACGCTACTGGGTGTGATGAGCCAAGATATTAAAATTGGCAGTTACGGTTATCGCTATCTGTGTAACACTTCTAGCCGCATGGATCTCAACTATTTACAAGGTGTAGATGGTGCGATTGGCCGCTGCTTTGCCTTAATTACCGAAGATGGTGAACGTACTTTCGCGATCAGCGAAGGTCAAATGAACCAATTACGCCCAGACAGTATTCCTGAAAAAATATTTGCTAGTGCTTCTGCATTAGTGATCACGGCTTATTTAGTTCGTTGTAAAGAAGGCGATCCAATGCCGGAAGCAACAATGCGTGCCATTGAATATGCCAAAAAATATGATGTGCCTGTGGTATTAACCCTAGGTACTAAATTTGTTATTCAAGATGATCCGAAATTCTGGCAAGAATTTTTACGTGATCATGTCACTGTGGTGGCAATGAATGAAGATGAAGCATTAGCTTTAACAGGAGAAAGCGATCCGCTCGCAGCCTCAGATAAAGCGTTAGATTGGGTTGATTTAGTACTGTGTACCGCAGGCCCAGTCGGTTTATTTATGGCGGGTTACACCGAAGATTCCGCTAAACGTGAAACGTCATTACCGTTATTACCGGGATCGGTCCCAGAATTTAACCGCTATGAATTTAGCCGTCCCGCACGTAAAGAGAGTTGTATAAATCCTATTCGTGTTTATTCACATATTTCACCGTATATGGGCGGTCCAGAGAAGATAAAAAATACCAATGGTGCTGGAGATGCAGCATTATCAGCTCTACTGCATGATATGGCGGCTAATAAATACCATAAAGAAAACGTCCCTAACTCAAGTAAGCATCAACATGAGTTTTTAACCTATTCTTCTTTCTCTCAAGTTTGCAAATACTCTAACCGTGCAAGTTATGAAGTATTGGCGCAGCACTCACCACGTCTTTCACGTGGTCTTCCTGAGCGAGAAGATAGCCTTGAAGAGGCTTATTGGGAAAGGTAACAAAAAGGCTCCTTCGGGAGCCTTTATCATTTTAGTTTCTGGCAAAATTACAGAGCGAATTCTTCCAGAGATTTACCTTCATCCAGTGCTTTTTGGATCACTGAAGGAGTACGGCCTTGGCCTGTCCAAGTTTTTTCTTCACCGTTGGTGTCGATATACTTGTATTTTGCAGGGCGAGGTGCACGTTTGCCTTTTGCTTTCGTTTTAGTTTCGCCTGATAGCGCAGAAATAAGCGCTTCGAGGTCGATACCATCTTTAGCAATTTGTTCAGCAATTGCGGCTAATTTCGCTTCTTGCTCTGCACGAGCAGCAATTTCTTCTGCTTCTGCTTCTTTACGCTCTTGAACGACGGTCGTTAATTTATCTAACGCTTCTTCAAGTTGCTCAATAGTCAGTTCGCGCGCATAAGCACGTAGGCTACGAATATTTAATAAAGTCTTAGTGATTTCCGACATTACCATTTCCTGTTCACAATTTGGATAACGAGTTAATACTAAACCTAGCTTATTATACTGACAAGTTTTCGCTGCAAATATTAAGTCAAAATAGTAAGAAAGTAAAAATATAAAATGATGTTTATTTAATGAATTTACTATTTAGAATACTGCAGACGCATATAAAAGCAGCTGCAGGAACTTATCATACAGGTAAATAATATTAGTTCTATATATCAAGTCTTGCGGTGTTTTTATGAAATAAGTATCAATGAAATGATTGATTTGTGAGCTGTGGCACTTGTTTTTCTCACTGGAACCTAGTTGCATTGATATTTTTGTTAAGTAAAATGTCTCTCACCTAATGCGAAAAGCAGACTAAATGAGCCAAATGAATTGGCAGATTAGGATGAAGTTTTCGCCGTAGAGGAGCGGTTACGAAAAGTATCCACAGTTGGGGTGATGCCAATGAATTGTGGAAAAAGGCGTTGCCGCCGAAGTCAACTTGCCCATCAACGCAGTTGGCTGGGGTTACATTCAATAGGTGTAACACTGCCATAGTCTATATTGTTGTTAAACTATGGAGCGCTACTGTAGGGTTGGGTGAAGTGTTCGCTTCCCTTTCGCTTAGTTCAACATAAATTAAGTTGACATGATGTCGCTTGATTTGTCTGCAGTAGATCTCTAACCATTTTTTACTGGTTTAGGAAGATCATGAATTTAATCGATTTTGCTTCTTCGCCACTCTCTGTTTTACCACCGCTGGTGGCATTGAGTTTGGCTATTGTGACTCGCCGTGTACTCCTTTCTCTTGGCGTGGGGATTTTTTTAGGTGCTTTACTGCTGGCTGATTATTCTATTGGTCAGTCGTTGCAATATATCGCCACACAAGTGGGTAGCGTGTTTGTCAAAGAGGGCGCGATCAATGCTTGGAATATGAGTATTGTCGGCTTTTTACTGTTACTGGGTATGATGACTGCGCTACTGACGTTGTCGGGTGGCACTCGCGCTTTTGCTCAGTGGGCACAAGTCCGGGTGAAAAGTAAACGTGGCTCTAAATTACTGGCGGCATTTTTAGGCGTATTCATTTTTGTTGACGACTATTTTAATAGCCTCGCTGTCGGTTCTATTTCTCGCCCAGTGACCGATCGTTTTTACGTTTCGCGTGCCAAACTCGCTTACATTCTGGATTCCACTGCTGCGCCTATGTGTGTGGTCATGCCCGCCTCAAGTTGGGGTGCGTATATCATGACTATTATCGGTGGCATTTTAGTTTCGCACGGTATCGAGGAGTATTCCGCATTAGGTGCTTATCTGCGTTTAGTGCCGATGAACTTCTATGCGATCTTTGCGTTGCTGATGGTATTTGCGGTGGTGTGGTTCCAAATGGATATCGGCCAGATGCGCAAGCATGAAATTGCCGCTTCTCAAGGGCGTGGTTTTGATGAAGACCCGAGTACAGATACACAAGAGGCCCACGAACTCAATGAAGAGCTTGATATTCGTGAAAGTGAACGCGGTACAGTACTCGATCTCGTGTTGCCGATTGTGTTTTTAGTCGTTGCGACCATTGGTGCGATGATTTGGACTGGCGCAAGTGCATTAGCGGAAAGTGGTCAGTCGTTTGATATTTTTGGGGCGTTTGAAAATACCAATGTTGGTACTTCATTGGTATATGGTGGATTAGTCGGTCTGGCGATGGCTTTTGTGACCGTGTTGCGCCAAAAACTACCGATGGCTGAAATCGCAAAAACCTTATGGATTGGTGCGAAATCGATGTTTGGTGCAATTTTGATCCTGATTTTTGCATGGACCATAGGTTCTGTCATCGGTGACATGAAGACCGGTGCTTATCTCTCTTCTCTCGTACAAGGCAATATTGACCCACATTGGCTTCCGGTCATTCTGTTCATCTTGTCAGGCGCGATGGCTTTCTCTACCGGCACATCATGGGGCACTTTTGGCATCATGCTGCCGATTGCGGGTGACATGGCGGGCGCTACAGATATTGCACTTATGCTGCCGATGCTCGGTGCGGTGCTTGCCGGTTCCGTATTTGGCGATCACTGTTCTCCGATTTCAGATACCACGATTCTCTCTTCGACGGGAGCACGTTGTCATCATATTGACCACGTTGCGACTCAACTGCCTTACGCGTTGGCCGTTGCGTTAGTGTCAGCGATTGGTTACGTGGTGCTGGGAATTTTTGCTTCACTCGGGCTGGCTTTAGCTGCCGCATCCGTGAGCTTTGTCGTGGTTTGCTTAATTTTTGCAGCTCTGTCAAAAGCCAAAGTGAGCAAACAAGTGTCTGCGTAATTCGCATCGCTATAGAGATAAGAGGCCAGTCGGCCTCTTTTTTTATCGCTAACCTTAGTTGCAGCTTTGAGTGGTGGTGATGAGCTCTTAAAGCCGTCATAAAAAAATAACCAGAAAAGTGTCAATTTGTGGTTGAAAAAAAAACTTAGCTTAGTTAGTGTGAAGGCAGTTCTCAAACAGACAGAAACCACTAAGTATGCGTAATTTCGTAATGAACATTCATCACCATCATCATCCCTAAGGTGTCTTTCGGGAGATGTACGCATACCCGGGGGACAGGAATCTCCCGGAGTTGAAATCAGAGCCATAAAAAGATTCTAACCCTCGGGAGACCAAACCTCCCGAGGGTTTTTCGTTTTAAGCTTTGGAAAAATTATTAAATTCAAAAAATTGCAAAGGAAGAATGACATGCAAACACAACGACTAAGAATCGCGATACAGAAAAAAGGCCGCCTGAGCCAAGAGTGCCAAGAACTGCTGAAAAAATGCGGTGTGAAATTCAACATCATGGGCGAGCGCTTGGTGGTTCATTCACTGAATATGCCGATTGACCTGTTGTTGGTGCGTGACGATGACATTCCAGGACTGATCATGGATGGGGTGGTGGATTTGGGTTTTGTTGGTGAAAACGTGCTTGAAGAAACACGTTTAGATCGCCTAGCACTCAACCAACGTAACGAATTTATCACCCTGCGCCGTATGGATTTTGGTGGTTGCCGTCTGTCGATCGCGATTGAAAAAGATGCTGAGTATCGTGGCCCGCAAGATCTGAATGGTAAGCGTATTGCCACCACCTACCCACAACTGCTCAAAGCTTATATGGATCGCCAAGGCGTGGATTTCAGCACCTGTATGTTGACGGGTTCGGTTGAAGTTGCACCGCGTGCAGGGTTAGCTGATGCGATTGCGGATCTGGTCTCCACTGGCGCGACCTTAGAAGCCAACGGTCTTAAAGAAGTGGAAGTGATTTTTGAATCGAAAGCGACGCTTATTCAGCGCCCAGGTGCTTTTGCTGCCGATAAAGCTGCACTGATCGATAAACTCCTCACTCGCATGCACGGCGTGCAACAAGCCAAAGAATCGAAATACATCATGCTGCACGCTCCGGTTGAGAAGTTGGCGCAAATCAAAACCTTGTTGCCCGGAGCGGAAGACCCAACAGTGCTTCCTTTGTCTGCCGACAAATCCAAAGTCGCGGTACACATGGTGAGTTCGGAAAATCTATTCTGGGAAACCATGGAGCAGCTGAAAGCCCTCGGTGCTAGCTCAATTTTGGTGTTACCGATTGAAAAAATGATGGAGTAAGGCGATGAGAACCGTGGTTTGGCAATCGTTGAGTGAAGCTCAGCAAGAATCGATTTTAGAACGTCCTGCGATTACCGAAGGAGCAAACATCACTGCCGCAGTTGCGCAGGTGATTGCGAAAGTGCGCAGTGAGGGTGATGCAGCCCTGTTTGAATTAACTGAAAAATTTGATCGTGTAAAACCCGCTTCACTGCGCGTATCTCGCGAAGAGATGGATGCCGCTGCCGCGCGTTTGTCGGAAACAATGAAACAGGCGTTGGAGCAGGCATACAACAATATCAGCAAATTCCACAAGGCGCAAAAAGCGCAGCCAATCAAAGTGGAAACCATGCCGGGCGTGGTGTGTGAGCAAGTGACTCGCCCGATCAATAAAGTCGGTCTGTATATTCCGGGTGGCAGCGCACCGCTACCATCAACCGTACTAATGCTCGGTGTGCCTGCGCAAATCGCCGGTTGTCGTAAAGTGGTGCTCTGCTCACCGCCGCCGATTGCTGATGAAATTCTCTACGTCGCTAAGCTGTGTAACATCGATGAGGTGTACAATCTAGGCGGTGGCCAAGCGATTGCAGCGATGGCTTACGGTACGGAAACGGTCACTAAAGTTGACAAAATCTTTGGCCCCGGTAACGCCTATGTGACAGAAGCAAAACGCCAAGTGAGTAACGATTTTCGCGGCGCAGCGATTGATATGCCTGCAGGACCTTCAGAAGTATTGGTGATTGCTGATGAAACGGCGGATGCCAATTTTATTGCTGCCGATCTACTCAGTCAGGCAGAGCACGGCCCAGATTCACAGGTGGTTCTGGTCACACCATCACCAGTGTTGGCCGATCAAGTGACTGATGCGGTACAACAGCAGCTTAAAGTGCTTTCGCGCGCCAGTATTGCTGAAAAAGCCTTGGCTTCCAGTCTGATCATTATTGCTGAATCGCTCACTCAAGCGGTGTCGATTTCTAACTACTACGGACCTGAGCACTTGATTGTGCAGACGCGCAATCCGCGTGAGTTGGTTCCACTGCTCGATAATGCAGGCTCCATTTTCCTTGGCGATTGGTCGCCAGAATCGGTAGGTGATTACGCTTCAGGTACTAACCATGTGCTACCCACTTACGGTTACACCCGCACCTATTCCAGCTTAGGTTTAGCCGATTTCAGCAAACGCATGACAGTGCAAGAGCTGACCGCTGATGGCTTGCAATTGCTCGCGCCCACCGTCGTCACGATGGCAGAAGCGGAAGGGTTAGACGCGCACAAACGTGCGGTTACGATTCGAGTAGAAAAATTACAGAAGGCTCAATAAATTATGGAAAAACTGGCTCGTCAACAAATTCAGGCGTTAACCCCATACCTTTCTGCGCGTCGTATTGGTGGTAGTGGTGATGTTTGGCTCAATGCTAACGAATCGCCTTTTAATAACGAATACAAAACCGATTTTGCGCGCCTTAATCGTTACAGTGATTGTCAACCTAAGGCGATGATCCAAGCCTACGCCAATTACGCTGGAGTACAGCCGGAGCAAGTGCTGACTTCGCGCGGCGCGGATGAAGGGATTGAGCTTTTGATCCGTGCGTTTTGCGAACCCAATCAGGACGCGATTCTGTTCTGCCCTCCAACCTATGGCATGTACGCGATCAGTGCAGAAACCTTTGGTGTTGAGCGTAAAAAAGTGCCGTTGACTACTGATTGGCAACTCGATTTACCGAGCATTGAGGCCAATCTGGATCGCGTCAAATTGGTGTTTGTGTGTAGTCCAAACAACCCGACTGGCAACTTGGTCAAACGTGCCGACATCATCAAACTGCTGGAGATGACCAAAGATCGCGCCATTGTGGTGATGGATGAAGCCTACATCGATTTCTGCCCAGAGGCGTCGACGGTCGATTTGCTCGCCCAATATCCGAACTTGGCGATTCTACGCACACTCTCTAAAGCTTTTGCTTTGGCGGGACTACGCTGTGGCTTCACGCTTGCCAATGCTGAACTCATCAATGTGTTGCTCAAAGTGATCGCGCCTTATCCGGTGCCGGTGCCGGTTGCCGAAATCGCGGTGCAAGCCTTATCACCTGCAGGTCTCGCGCGCGCCAAATACCAAGTATTGGATCTCGGCGCGAATCGAGCTTACCTACAAGTGGGGCTCTCTATGGTTCCGGGTGTGCAGGTTTTTGAAGGTTGGGGTAACTATCTATTAGTGAAATTCCCTGATGGTGATGCACTGTTTAAAGCGGCGTGGGAGCACGGCATTATTTTGCGTAATTCACCGATTGAAAACTGTGTGCGTATCAGTGTTGGCAATCGCGAAGAGTGTGAAAAAACCGTCGCGTTTATTCGCAACTACTACCAGTAATTTTGTTTACAGCAGCTCGCTGCGCGGGCTGCTGATGAAAAGGACATTCTTGTGAGCAAACAACAAAAAATTCTTTTTATCGACCGCGACGGCACCTTAATTGTTGAGCCGCCAGTGGATTTCCAAGTTGACCGTTTGGACAAACTCAAACTTGAGCCTTATGTGATCCCAAGCCTGCTCAAGCTACAAGAGGCGGGTTATCGTTTGGTGATGGTGACCAATCAGGATGGTTTAGGCACGTCAAGCTACCCGCAAGTGGATTTCGATGCGCCGCATAACATGATGATGGACATTTTTGAATCGCAAGGCGTGAAGTTTGATGATGTGCTGATTTGCCCGCACTTTGAGCGTGATAACTGTTCGTGCCGCAAACCGAAACTTGGCTTAGTCAAAGAGTATCTGCAAGGTGGCAAAGTCGATTTCAAATCGTCAGCCGTGATTGGCGATCGCATGACCGATCTGCAACTGGCGGAAAATATGGCGATTCGCGGTATTCAATACCACCCGCAAACTATGGGTTGGCTGGATATCGTTAAAGATCTCACTACCAAGCCGCGTGTTGCCCAAGTGGTGCGTAAAACCAAAGAGACCGATATTCAGGTTCTAGTCAATCTTGACCAAACTGGCGGTAATCAGATCGAAACGGGTTTGGGCTTTTTTGACCACATGCTGGATCAAATCGCGACCCACGGCGGTTTCCAACTGCAACTGAAAGTGGTGGGCGATCTGCACATTGATGATCACCACACGGTAGAAGATACCGCCTTGGCACTAGGGCAAGCACTGCGTGAAGCACTGGGTGACAAACGTGGTATTGGACGCTTTGGTTTCACATTGCCCATGGATGAGTGTTTGGCTCAGTGCGCGTTGGATCTCTCGGGTCGCCCGTATCTGAAATTTGATGCGAGCTTTAGCCGCCCGCAAGTGGGCGATCTCTCGACTGAGATGGTTTATCACTTCTTCCGCTCATTGACCGATACCTTGGCGTGTACTCTGCACCTTTCATCCAGTGGTGATAACGATCACCACATCATTGAGAGCCTGTTTAAAGCGTTTGGTCGCACGCTGCGTCAAGCCATCACGGTGCAAGGTAACGATCTGCCGAGCAGTAAAGGGGTGCTCTGATGACTCAGAATGTGGTGATTATTGATACTGGCTGCGCCAATATCTCCTCGGTCAAATTTGCCATTGAGCGATTAGGTTATGCGGTGACGATTTCGCGCGATCCGCAAGTGGTGCTCGCAGCTGACAAACTGTTTTTGCCCGGCGTTGGTACCGCGAGCGAAGCAATGAAAAACCTCACTGAGCGCGATTTGATCGAGCTAGTGAAACGGGTTGAAAAACCATTGCTTGGGATCTGTCTTGGCATGCAACTGCTTGGCAAATTGTCGGAAGAGAAAGGCCAGAAAGCCGATGAGATTGTGCAGTGCTTAGGGCTGGTCGATGGCGAAGTCCGTTTGCTGCAAACCGGCGATCTGCCGTTGCCACACATGGGCTGGAACACGGTACAGGTCAAAGAGGGGCATCCGCTGTTTAACGGTATTGAACCTGATGCGTATTTCTACTTCGTGCACAGCTTCGCTATGCCTGTTGGCGATTACACTATTGCCCAGTGCGAGTATGGTCAGCCGTTCAGCGCAGCGATTCAAGCGGGGAACTATTACGGGGTGCAATTTCACCCTGAGCGCTCTTCAAAAGCGGGCGCACGCTTGATTCAAAACTTTCTTGAGCTTTAGGGACAAGCGCTGGTCAAAGCTGGCGCAATACAAGGAACCACAATGATTATTCCCGCATTAGATTTGATTGAAGGTCAGGTTGTGCGTCTGTATCAAGGTGATTACGGACAAGTGACCGAATATAAAGTAGACCCAGCGGAGCAGTTTAATTTGTATCACCAAGCTGGCGCAGACTGGTTGCACTTGGTGGATTTAACTGGCGCGAAAAATACCGCGGCACGCCAACTGGATTTGATTGCTCGTCTGCTCGCGAGCACACCCGCCAATATTCAAATTGGTGGTGGAGTACGTAGTGAACAAGACGTGGTGGATCTGCTTGAAGCAGGTGCGCAGCGCGTGGTGGTGGGCTCAACCGCGGTTAAACAGCCGCAATTGGTCAAAAGCTGGATGGAAAAATACGGCGCTGAGAAAATTGTTTTAGCGTTGGACATCAACATTGATGAACAAGGTACGCGCAAAGTCGCGATTTCCGGCTGGCAGGAAGATTCCGGCGTGACGATTGAAGCTTTGATTGATGACTACTTAACGGTTGGCTTAAAGCACGTACTGTGTACCGATATTTCCCGAGATGGCACGCTAGCCGGCTCGAACGTTGAGCTGTATCGCGATCTCTGTCGTCAATATCCACAAGTGCAGTTCCAATCGTCCGGTGGCATTGGTTCACTTGCCGATATTGAGGCATTGAAAGGCACAGGCGTTGCGGGTGTGATTGTCGGTCGCGCGCTATTGGATGGCAAATTTACCGCGCAGGAGGCATTCGCATGTTGGCAAAACGGATAATTCCTTGTCTGGATGTACGTGATGGACAGGTAGTGAAAGGCGTTCAGTTTCGTAACCACGAAATCATTGGAGACATTGTGCCACTGGCCAAACGTTACGCCGAAGAAGGCGCGGATGAGCTGGTGTTTTACGATATTACCGCTTCCAGTGATGGCCGCGTGGTCGATAAAAGCTGGGTCGCGCGAGTCGCGGAAGTGATCGACATTCCTTTCTGTGTCGCGGGCGGGATCAAGTCGGCGCAAGATGCTGCGCGAATCTTGGAGTTCGGTGCAGATAAAGTGTCAATTAACTCACCTGCTCTGGCGAATCCACAACTCATCACCGATCTTGCGGATCGCTTTGGCGTGCAATGCATCGTGGTTGGTATCGACTCTTATTTTGATAAAGAAACAGGTCAATATCAGGTTTATCAGTTTACCGGTGATGAAAACCGCACCCGTGCTACGCAGTGGCAAACTTGTGATTGGGTGCAAGAGGTGCAAAAGCGCGGCGCTGGGGAAATTGTACTGAACATGATGAACCAAGATGGTGTGCGCAATGGTTACGATCTTGAGCAGCTCAATTTAGTGCGATCGGTGTGCCGAGTTCCACTGATCGCCTCCGGTGGTGCAGGGGCGATGGAACATTTCGCGCAAGCTTTTACTCAAGCGAACGTCGATGGCGCTTTAGCCGCTTCGGTGTTTCACAAGCAGATCATCAATATCGGTGAACTCAAGCAGTATCTAAAACAACAAGGAATTGAGGTGAGACGATGAATCCAGCAAGCCCATTTGCCACGCTAACCGACCGTATTGATTGGCAGAAAGTCGACGGACTTGTGCCAGCGATTGTGCAGGATTTTCAGTCCAGCCGAGTCTTAATGATGGGGTATATGAACCCTGAGGCGTTGCAAAAAACCCTTGATACTCAACAAGTGACCTTTTTCTCGCGCAGCAAACAGCGTTTGTGGACTAAGGGAGAAACCTCAGGTCATGTGTTGCAACTGAAAAATATCGCGCTGGATTGCGACCAAGATACGCTACTGGTGAAAGTGAACCCGATTGGCCCAACCTGCCACACAGGCACCGTGACCTGTTGGGATGGTGATGCACAAGAAGAGTCACAAATGGTTTGGCTTCATCAGTTGGAACAACTGTTGGCAGAGCGCAAAAATGCCGATCCCAGTTCTTCTTACACTGCCTCTTTGTATGCGCGTGGCACCAAACGTATTGCGCAGAAAGTGGGTGAAGAAGGGGTTGAAGTCGCGTTGGCGGCGACGGCAGGGGATAAGGAGGAGCTGATTTGCGAATCCGCCGACTTGATGTATCACTTGTTGGTGCTGCTACAAGAGCAAGGCTTAGCCATGAATGATGTGATCAATAAGCTGAAAGAACGCCATAAGTAATTGGTAGACGAGTTTCTCCAACCAAACAATAACGCCCCATTATTGGGGCGTTATTGCCTTCCTACTTGAAGCTGCAGCGGTGTTGGCTG